>JBDTNT010000308.1:0-6546 GCA_039933615.1 Flavobacterium sp.
GTGTCGAAGTTTCCAATAAATTACTGGCACAACGCTGGGATTATATTTTCTTTACCGGAAGCGTGGCCGTCGGTAAAATTGTAGCGAAAGCCGCTGCAGAGAACCTAACGCCCGTAACACTTGAATTAGGTGGAAAAAACCCTTGCATTATTGATGAAACTGCCGATTTAAAGTTAGCAGCCAAAAGAATTGTGTGGGGTAAGTTTATCAATGCCGGGCAAACCTGTATAGCTCCGGATTACATCCTGATTCAGAAGAATATGAAAATCAATTTCATCTCATATATGATGGAAGAAATCACAAAAGCATACGGCAAAAAAACGGAAAAATCACCTGATTTTGCCCGAATTATCAATACTAAAAACTGGTTGCGTTTAGCCAATATGATTGATCCGGAAAGAGTGATATTCGGTGGAGAAACAGATGCTAATGCCTTATACATTGCACCAACATTACTTGAAGAACCACGTTTGGACAGCCCTGTAATGAAAGAAGAAATTTTTGGCCCAATCTTACCTATTCTTACTTATGAGACAGAAGATGAAATTAAAAATGTAATCAGCAGATATGAGAAACCTCTTGCATTTTATGTTTTCAGCGACAACAAATCTTTTGCAAAAAAACTAATTACAGCGTACTCTTTTGGGGGTGGCTGCATCAACGATACAGTAGTACATTTTTCTAATAAAAGACTGCCTTTTGGCGGTGTCGGCCATAGTGGCATAGGAGCTTATCACGGTCAGCTGAGCTTTGATATTTTCTCCCATCACAAAGGTGTAGTCAGAAAAGGAAACTGGCTGGATCTGCCGATGCGCTACGCTCCTTATAAAGATAAACTAACGGCAATTAAACGCATATTAGACTGGTTATAAGTACTAAAACATTTTAGTAATGTTTTGTTGATTTCTTTAAGGAATTAATTAAAAATATTATATTTACGTCTGAATAATTTATAAACAGTCGTTATATAAAACAACTTTACTTAAAAAAATGAAATCTACACTTGACCAAATCGAAGACATTAGAAAAAATGGCTATTCGTTAGACTTTTCTAATGTATTTAACCACGCTTTCGAAAACTACAAGAAAATAGCACTTTATGCAGGATTGATATTATTGGTATTTTCGATTTTAGCTTTCTTTCTGGGTGGAGGACTTTTAGTTGCACTATATGGTGTTGAACATTTTAACAAACAATTCTTCGAAAACCTTCAGACCCAGCAGACTGAAAATTCCGTTTTACTTATTTATACTTTAGTCATAGCCGTTGTGGCAGCATTTTTAAGTCCTTTCACAGCAGGATTTATAAAAATGGCTGATTGTGCAGATAAAGATGAAGCGTTTAATGTTTCAACTATTTTTTCTTATTATACATCACGACATTTTGCAAACCTTTTTATTGCTGCTTTATCAATCTCACTGTTAGGAGGTTTAATTTCAGTAGCCTTCAACCTGATCGGTATTATGTTCGTCGATACAATTATCACAGTTGTGATAACCTTATTTACTACCCTGACTATCCCTCTGATCATTTTTGGCGATCTGAACGCAGTAGATGCCATAAAATCGAGCGTTACAATAGTAAGCAAACAGCCCTTTGTAATTCTGCTTTTAATTATTGTTGGAGGATTAGCGTCTATGGTTGGTTTTATTGGCTGTTGTATTGGTATTGTATTTACGATCCCAATTACATACTCCGTAAATTATGCCATTTACCGCGCTATTATATTAACTGATGACAATGAAGATTCTATTGACTCAATTGGTCAGTCGGATTTATAATAATTATAGATTTTCTAAATAAAAAAAGAGATTAACCTACTCTGTTTAGAAACTCAAAAAGCTATTTACTAAACCAAATATACCCCAAATACTATGGTACAAAACTATAGTTGTTTTGATTCATTGCTTTCAGGAATCGCCATTTTTGGAGACTCCCTAAAAGCAAGCGTGTTAAACTGGTTTGTATTCAATTCTGATATAATTTTCTATAACAACCCTAAAATCATTATTTTAGGGTTGTCTTTAGCCGGATTCCTTACCTTATTGGTTTATCAGTTTTTCAGGATTAAAGCTAAAATTGGATATTTCATCGAAAAAAAGAAAGAAGATGACACAGCCAGCAGAGAATATCAACTCTATATTTTATTCTTTGGTATCGCCATTATTGTAATCGAAATCATTAATGAAATTTTTAAGATCAGACCTAAAAGTTTATTGATCACAAACGTATCCATTGGTTTTTTCGTCCTGTTAGTCTATTTCTTAACAGATAAAATAAAATTGCTGAAAGACAAAATTCAGCCCATTTTTATCTTCTCATTCTTTATTTACATCTCCTTTATTGCCCACAATATTATTTACCTTTCTAATGATGTTGTTCCCATTATCGTTTTTTTAATTTCATTTTTCTTTGCCTATAACATTTTAAAACCTATTAAAATTTATTGGCTTTTTGCCGGACTGACTTTTATATTTCAGATTGCAACCATTATTTTTCATCTAATTCCATTAAAGTCCTCCATATTATTAATCAATTTCTCCATTCTGATTTTCATCATCAATCAGGTAAGATATGCTGTTTTATTAAACAGTCGCGATAATTTTAGATTTACAAATGAAATCGTTCACAAAGGAAACTCCCTGACAATTGCAACCAATCAAAAAGGCGAAATATTATTCTGCAGTGAAACAATCACATCGATACTGGGGTATCTGCCGGATGAAGTCATGGCTATGAAATTCTGGAAACTAACTGAAGATCAAGAATTCATACAGGAAAATCACAATAAAATGCAAATTGATGATAAACTGTATATCCAGAAATTAAAAAATAAAAACGGCGAGTACAAATACATCCAATGGAAAGACAAAAAGTTTTCCGAAGATTTAATTATCAGTATCGGTCAGGATGTTACCGAGCAGATTATCGTCCAGGATCAATACAAAAACCTGATTCAGACCGCCACAGATATTATATTTGAAATAAATGTTGATGGCTATTTTACTTTTGTAAATGAATTTGGATTTTCTATTTTAGGGTATTCCGAGAATGAAATTATTATGCAGCATTATTCTAATTTCATTCATGAAGATTATATAAAAAATGCTGTTGATTTTTATGAAAATCTAGAGCAGAACGAAGTTAATTATCCATCCATTGAAATTCCGATTTTAAAGAAAAACGGCGAAGAATTATGGATCTCCCAAAAGGTAATCATCCGTAAAAACGATTTGGGCAAAACTATTGGTTTTGCAGGTATTGCGAGGGATATTACAGAAATAAAAGATATCGAAAACGAAAAAAGAAGACGTCTCGAAAAAATTGAATCTTATAACAACTCCACCAAAAAATTATCTACAACAGACTTTCGTAATTACAGTAATTTTCAAACCGTAATTGATTACATCATCCAGGAAGCCGCCACAGTATCCGGAACAAACAGAGTTAGTTTCTGGAGATATTCCAATGACATTATAACCTGCAAAAACTTATTTAGCAGGGACAATCAAACCTTAAGCGACAAAAATATCCTCGATAAAGAATCGTATCCGATTTACTTTGAAACATTAAAAAACAAAGCCATTATAAATGCTCCTGACGTTTTTAATAAATTAGAAACCTCCGAATTCAAAGAAGTTTATTTTATCCAGAATAAGATAAAATCAATGTTGGATGTACCTATTTTCCTCAATGGGCAATTGGCTGGTGTTGCCTGTTTTGAAAGTACCGAAGAAAAAAGAGAATGGGACAATGAAGATATCAATTACGCCAGAACCATATCAGATGTGATATCGCTCGCAATTTCATCTCAAATGCGACTCAAGGCAGAGAAAAAACTGGAACTGAAAAGTGAATTGCTTTCTGCACTGGCACTTTGTACAGAAAAGTTTTTAATGAGCAAAAGCACGCACAAAATGTTCGAGGAGACGTACGAAATTATCGGTCAGGCTACAAATGTCGATCATATCTTTTATTATGAAAAAGATTTCGAAACCAAAACCATCAGTCAGCAATACAAATGGTCCAGAGACGGTGTACATCATCAAATAACAAATTTACAGCATTTTACAGAAGATGATTTAAAAGAAATAATTGAACATTCTCAAAGTAAAAAAGTTTTAAGCACATTAACACAAAACCTCGAAGACACTTTTTTCAAAAACCTGCTGGTTACCAATGAAATCAAATCCATATTGATTCTGCCTTTATATGCCAACAATAACTTTTCAGGTTTTATCGGTTTTGATGACTGCACCAGAGAAAGAAAATGGACAGATGATGAAATTTATATTTTTCAGACCCTTGCCAACAACATTTCATCGGCTTTAGACCGAAACAGAAATCAGGCAAAAATCAAAGAAAGTGAAGATGCCATAAAAGCCAAAGAACTGGCGGAAGCGGCAAATAAATCGAAATCTGATTTCCTGGCCAATATGTCTCACGAAATCCGTACGCCATTAAATGGTATTATCGGATTTACTCATTTACTGATGAAAACCAATCTTGAAGAAATTCAGGAAAAGTATATGACGACCATTAACCAGTCGGCACATTCGCTATTGGAAATCATCAATGATATTCTCGATTTCTCTAAAATTGAAGCGGGAAAACTGGAGCTTTTTATAGACCTGTACGACATTCAAAAAATATTAGGACAAATATTTGACCTGATTGTCTATGAATCCAATCAAAAAAACCTCAAGCTTGAACTGAACGTCGATCCAAACGTACCAAAATACATCTGGACGGATATTGTGCGTTTGAAACAAATTCTGATCAACCTTTTATCAAATGCCATTAAGTTTACCAATGAAGGCTCCATTAAACTTAATGTTTCAGTTATTGAGCAGAAATCAGAAGAAAATTACATTATTCGTTTCTCGGTAATCGATACCGGAATTGGAATATTAGAAAAAAATCAAACGAAAATATTCAAGGCTTTTTCTCAGGAAGACAGCTCTACGACGAGAAAATTCGGAGGAACCGGCTTAGGCCTTACGATTTCGAATCAGTTACTGGCCCTCATGGAAAGCCGCTTACAGCTTAAAAGCAAAATAGACGAGGGAAGTAATTTTTATTTTGACCTGAATTTAAATATCAGTCATAAAAGTATCAATGAAAAGTACAAAATAGTATCTAAAACTATCAATACAGAATTTGACCTGAACTATTATTCCAATCAAAAAAAGCTAAGCATTTTAATCGTTGAAGACAATAAAGTCAACATGTTATTGCTGAAAACCATCTTAAAAAACCTGAATCTCAATACTATTATTTATGAGTGTGAAAATGGCTATGAGGCCGTAAATCAAATTGAAAACATCAGTCCTGACCTCGTTTTTATGGATGTTCAGATGCCAATAATGAACGGTTATGAAGCCACAAGAGCCATTAGAAACACATTAAATGGAAAAAGCATTCCGATTATTGCTGTGACAGCCGGTGCCGAAAAGGACGAACGAAACAAATGCATCTCAGCAGGAATGAACGATTATATCTCAAAACCTATCATTCGCGGTACGGTTGAAGAAGCCTTATCTAAATGGATAAAATAGAAATCTTATTTATTTTAATACAACAAAATCTCCAAAAAAATCTATAAATTCGTACAACTGAAATTATAACAAACATTAAAACAATACGATATGAAGTGGCTTGGCAGAAGACAAAGTGATAACGTTGAAGACAGAAGAGGGCTTTCGGGTGGAAAAGCAGTCCTTGGCGGCGGAGTAATCGGTATAATTATTTTGTTACTAAATGTTTTTGGTGGTGAAACCGGCCAAACTGTCGGGAATGCATTACAGCAAATGCAAGGCGGACAACAGCAAACCGAAGCTGCTGCACCATTAAGCAAAGAAGATGAGGAAATGGGTAACTTTGTGAGAGTTATTCTAGCCGATAATGAAGATATCTGGAGCAAAATATTCGAAGAAAACGGCATGACTTACGAAAAACCAAAATTAGTTCTTTTCAGAGGTTCTGTACAAACAGCCTGCGGAGGAGCTTCATCGGCTTCGGGTCCATTTTATTGTCCGGGAGACAGAAAAGTATATATGGATTTAGCCTTTTTTGAGGAGCTAAAAACTAAATTTGGAGCTAAGGGTGGGGATTTTGCTATTGCATACGTAATATCGCATGAAATTGGCCACCACATTCAGACCTTGCTTGGTACTTCGGAAAAAATGCGTCAGGAACAGGAAGGAAAAAGTGAAGCCGAAGCCAATAAGCTTTCTGTAGCTTTAGAATTACAAGCCGATTTTTATGCCGGAGTCTGGGCACATTATAATAAAGAGAATTTAGATGTTGGTGATATTGAAGAAGCTTTAAGTGCCGCAAATGCCGTTGGCGATGATGCCATCCAGAGCAAAATGCAGGGTCATGTAGTTCCCGATTCATTTACCCATGGTACATCAGAGCAAAGAATGTACTGGTTTAAGAAAGGTTTTACGACCGGAGATATAAATCAGGGGAAAACTTTTGATGAAATAAGATAATAAACAAACCAAATTATAATAACTAACCGCAAAGCATGATGTAACAGT
>JBDTNT010000309.1:0-3846 GCA_039933615.1 Flavobacterium sp.
TCTGGCATCATCCCAAAGATAGCTTACGTGCTTAAAATTCATATTGTATATTGTTGTATTTGACATCTTTGTTATTTTAACTATCAATCTGAATGTAAAATAAGAGAATGTAAAAAAGAAAACTGTCCTGTACTATCCTTTGTCAAAAGCACTTATTTGGATATTTTTCGCAATAAAAAAGTGCTTTCAAATTGTATCAACAGAAATTGACTTTGAAAGCACTTTTTATTTCAATCATTCCTTTTTGGGTGGAATGTATGCCCAATAATTTTTAACGCGGATTAATGCCGATTTTTTTAATTTATTATACTATTAAAAATCAGAGTTTATAAAATGATTTTGCATTTTGATACCAAATCTTATTTTGGTCTTCAATAGAAAATCCGGAAATATAATTTTCAAGCGTTTTTACAACTGTCTTATAGTCTGCTGCTACATTACAAACCGGCCAGTCTGAACCGAACATTAATTTATCAACAGGAAAATTTTCAAAAATAACATCGAGATATGGTTTTAAATCATCGGTTTTCCAATTGTTCCAATCAGCTTCAGTAACCATTCCTGAAATTTTGCAGCTTACATTTTCATGTTTTGCAATTTCCTGAATACCTTTTTTCCATGATGCAATATCGCCTGATTTTATATCCGGTTTAGCAATATGGTCGATAACAAAATCCTGTGTGGGGAAATTTTCAACTAAATCTATTGCTGCGGGCAACTGCCGATGGAAAATCAGAATATCGTAGGTATAATTAAACTGTTTTAATGCAGCAATACCATTTCGAAAATCTTTTCTGAACATAAAATCATCCGGCTCTCCCTGAACAACATGCCGGAAGCCTTTTACTTTTTCATGAAGTGAAAAATGTTTTAATCTTCCTGCAATATTTTCATCACACAAATCTACCCAGCCTACCACTCCTTTTATAAAACTATTTTTAGTTGATAAGTCTATTAAAAAATTGGTTTCTTCTTCAGATTGACTTGCCTGAACAGCAACACAGCCTTCAAAATTATTTTCTGTAAGCAGCCATAGAAGATCATCTGGCAAAAAATCTCTTCGGATTTTCTGCATTGTATCATCAATCCAACTGTCGCGTACAGGATCAAATTTCCAAAAGTGCTGATGTGCGTCAATTCTGTTATTCATAAAACCCTATAAATTTATGTCATTGATTAAGGCACGATCTAAGTGTACGTATCCTCCATCAACAAAAACAAACTGTCCTGTTGTGTGAGAAGAGCGATCCGAAATAATAAAAAGAGCCGTATCGGCAATTTCTTCGGTTTTTGTCATTCTTCCATCAAACGGAATGCTTTTATTGATTTTCTTCAATACGGTTTCTCCATCCGGTAATGTTTTCAGCCAGTCATCATAAGCGGGGGTAAAACTTTCGGCGATAATAATGGCATTCGAACGGATTCCAAACTGAATCAAGTCAACGGCCCATTCTCTTGTTAGTGCGAGCACTCCTCCTTTCGCAGCAGCGTAACCCGAAGTCCCACCCTGTCCTGTTAAGGCTACTTTTGAACCTATATTCAGAATATTTCCTTTCGATTCTTTCAAAAACGGCAATGCATATTTAACCAGTAAAAAATAACTCGCCACATTTAACTTCAGGGAATCCATGAATTCTTCATAAGTGGAATCTAAACCTGCTCCGTCATTGACACCAACATTATTGATCACTACGTCTATCCTTCCGTATTTTTCTGCAATTATTTTTACTGCATTTTCCATTTCAACAGGATCTGTAACATCTGTCTTCACAAATAAAGCATCAATTCCTTTTTTCTGAAGCACTTCCGCGTAACTCTTCCCTCTGTCATTTCTGTCTAAAAGAACCGGTATTGCTCCTTCATCAGCCAGTCTGTTGATCATAGTTTCTCCGATACTTCCTTCTTTTCCTGCCGAACCTGAAACGACAACAATTTTATTTTTTAAATTTAAATTCATTTTGTGGTTATTAAGGCTTCTTAGCTGTGTTAGTCTATTTCAATCAATGCTTTGATTACATTGTTTTCAGGATGAATCAATTTTTCAAAATCAGTAATCATTTCTTCAAAATTGGTTCTGTGCGTAATGTATTTTTTGGGATCTATTTTTCCTTCTTTCAAACATTTCATCACATATTGAAAATCTTCAATTGTTGCATTTCTGCTGCTCATTAAAGTTGATTCTCTTTTATGGAAATCAGGATGACTGAAACTCAGTTCTCCTTTTTGAAGCCCGACCAAAACAAATCGTCCTCCATGCGAAATGTAATTAAAAGCACTATTCATCACATTTCGGTTTCCGGTCGCATCAATAACCACATTGGCCATGTCTCCATTTGTGATCTCTGCTAATTTTACTGCAACATCATCGTTTAAAGGATTTATAGTTTCATCCGCATTCAGGGATTCTTTACAGAAATTCAATCTGTATTCGTTGATATCCATAACAATAACTTTTGCTCCCGCAATTTTAGCAAATTGAATAAGGCCAATACCAATCGGCCCTGCGCCCATTACCAAAACGGTATCATTTGGACCAACATTGGCTCTTCTTACGCCATGGGCTGCAATAGCCAATGGTTCAACCAAAGCCAGCTCATCATAATCCAGTCCCTGACCATGAAGTAAATATTGTTCCGGAATTGTAACATATTCGGCCATTCCGCCATCGATATGAACTCCAAAAACCTTAATATTTACACAACAATTGGTGAGTCCGTTTCTGCAGGCAACACATTTTCCACAATTAAAATAAGGGATAAAAGTCACCTTATCTCCTGTTTCAAAACCTATAGCATTTCCTTTGATGTACTCTGCAGCAAGTTCGTGCCCTAAAATCCTCGGGTATTCAAAATACGGCTGCGTACCGCCAAAAGCATGAATATCAGTTCCGCAGATTCCGATTCTTTTAATCTTCAACAATACTTCGCCTTCTTTTGGCTCCGGCATTGGTTTTTCTTTCAATATAAACTCATGAGGCTTTTCGCATACTATAAATTTCATCTTTTCAATTTCTTTAGATTACTTTTTATAGGCAACTGCCGTTTGTTTGCTCGATCCCAAACCTTCAATCCCAAGTTCTACCACATCACCGGCTTTAAGATAAATTGGTTCTGGTTTTATGCCTAATCCAACTCCCGGAGGTGTTCCTGTACTGATGATATCGCCAGGAAGCAATGTCATAAACTGACTCAGATAATGCACTAAAAATGGAATTTTGAAAACTAAATTTAAAGTATTGCTGTCCTGATATTTTTTGCCGTTAACGGTAAGCCACATAGATAAATTATCAACATCTTTGACTTCATCTTTAGTGGCCAAAAATGGTCCAAGAGGTGCAAATGTATCGCTTCCTTTCCCTTTTGCCCATTGTCCGCCGCGTTCAATCTGAAAAGCTCTTTCGCTGTAATCATTCAGAAGAGTATACCCCGCAACATAATCCAATGCTTCAGCTTCCTCTACATAACTTGCTTTTTTACCTACAACAAATGCCAGTTCAACTTCCCAATCTGTTTTTTCACTGTTTTTAGGAATAATCAAATTATCATTTGGGCCGCATAAAGAAGTGGTCGATTTAAAAAAAATAATCGGTTCTTCGGGTATTGGTGCGTTTGTTTCTTTACAGTGATCTACATAATTTAAACCGATGCAAATTATTTTAGAAGGTCTTGCAACGGGAGATCCCAAACGAACATCCGAATCTACTTCCGGCAAAACAGGATTGTTTTCTAATGCTTTTTGTAATTTTTCAAGACCATTTTCTTCAAAGAAACTTTCGTTAAAGTCCGTTACAATTGAAGAAACATCATATCTTTTTTCATCAATTAAGACTCCTGGTTTTTCTTTTCC
>JBDTNT010000310.1:0-8817 GCA_039933615.1 Flavobacterium sp.
ATTTTTCCAGAATTACAATATTCTAATTCTTAAAGTTCTGACTTTAAATTTATTTTTCCTTTCTGAAGCCCTTTGCCTGTTACTTCCAATTGAATTGCTCCTGCAATTTGGACTGCTTTAACTAAGACCACCAGTTTACCGCTGAAAAGCTTCATTTTATTTTCGTGAAATATTTCAAGTGAAGTTGCGTCACCATTACAGGCAGCTCTGTAAGTTGCCGCACCAGTTACTTTAAATTGCAATTCGTTAACTGCTGTAGGACATGGAATTCTATTTTTATCTACCACCGAAACGGTTACAAAAGAGATATCCTCGCCATCAGCTTTAATGATTTTGCGATCTGCTTCGAGAACAATTCTATACGGATCTCCGGCGGTTTTAACCTCGCTTTCGGCAGCTATTTTTCCATTGGAATCAAATGCCACAACTTTTACGGTTCCCGGCTCATATTTCACATCATTCCACATTAAACGATAGCGGTTTTGCGGGCTTGAATTGTTTTTTTTCTGCACTCCCCTACTTTTTCCGTTTATAAAAAGCTCTGCACTGTCGTAGTTCGTGTAAACAAAAACGGGAGTAATTTCTCCTTCTCTTCCTTTCCAGTTCCAATGTGGCAATATATGAAGCGTTTTATCCTCCTTATTCCATCTGCTTCTGTACAAATAAAAACGATCTTTAGGAAGTCCCGCCAAATCTGAGATTCCGAAATAAGAACTTCTTGATGGCCATTTTTCATCATAAGGCGTGGGCTCTCCTAAATAATCAAAACCGGTCCAGACAAATTCGCCAATCACCCATGGTTTGTCATCCTGCAATACAAAATCTTCATCAGGAACATTTGACCAGCTGCAGGCTTCGAGATCATAAGAAGAACATTGAAGGTCATCGTATTGTTTCTCTTTTTGCTGTACAACAGGAAATTTATAAATTCCTCTCGAACTCACCGTTGATGCTGTTTCTGAGCCTAATATAAATCCCTGTGGAAATGATTTGTAAGCTTCTTCATAAAGATGAACTCTGTAATTCAGTCCCGGTACATCTAATAAAGACCCAAAACCTGAGGCCATAGTCTGTTTTACCTGATCCATTCCCACCGTTACCGGGCGCGTTGGATCTTCTCTGTGAAAAATATCCTGTAAAAATTTAGCTCTTGTCAAACCTTCAGCTCCATATTGATCCGGAACTTCATTTCCGGAACTCCACATTACAATACAAGGATGGTTTCGTGTGGCTCTCACTAAATTTACAATGTCTTTCTCTGCATATTCTTCAAAAAAGCGATGATATCCGTTTTGTACTTTTGGCTTGGCCCATTCATCAAAACTTTCAGCCAGAAACATAAATCCCATTTCATCAGCCAGTTCTAGCTGTTCAAAAGAAGGCATATTATGAGAACTGCGAATCGCATTGCATCCCATATCTTTTAGAATTGTAAGCTGTCTTCTAAGTGCTGCTTTATTTACCGCAGCACCAAGAGGTCCAAGGTCATGATGAAGACAAACTCCTTTAAATTTTGTCACTTTCCCGTTAAGGCTAAAGCCAACATGCGGTTCGTATTTTATAGATCTGATCCCGAATTTTATACTTTGTTCGTCTTTTAAAGTTCCGTCAGCTGCGTATAATTTGGTAATGGCTGTATACAAATATGGTGTCTCAGGACTCCATAAATGAGGTTTGGCAACAGAAATAGTCTGATGAAATTTTCCGTCTTTCATTTCTGTCTCTTTTTGTGTTGCTACTATAGTATTGCCTGCATCTTTTATTTGCGTCAGCATGGACAGATTATTGCCATTGACTTCAGCTTTAAGATCAACAACAGCGGTATTTTCTTTGATGTTCGGAGTTGTAATAAAAGTTCCCCATTGTACGAAACTTTCTTCTTCTTTTACCACAATACTCACTTTTCTGTATAAACCAGCTCCGGGATACCATCTTGAAGAAAATGGCATATTGGTTAATTTTACTGCCAAAAGGTTTTCTGCTCCGGGAATAAGATCATTGGTAATATCAATAGAAAAATAACTATATCCGTAACCCCAATTTCCTATTTTTTTTCCGTTTAAAAAAACCTGAGGCTCGCTCATGGCGCCTTCAAAAATAAGAAGTGCTTTTTTCCCTTTTTTAAACTCCGGAATAGAAAATGTATTGCGATACCAGCCCGTTCCAATATGCGGAAGTGCTCCGGTACGGCCCGTTTTTTCAGTCGGAATTTTTTCTCCGTTTTGTTCAATTGCCGAAACTTGTTTGTCCCATTCTTTATCAAAAGGTCCGTAAATGGCCCAATCGTGTGGTACACTGACTTTTTCCCATTTTGAAGCATCAAAATCTACCGCAAAGGCATCTCCTTTTACTTCTTTGGAAAAACGCCAGTTCTCTTTTAAAAGAACCGTAGTGGATTGTGACATCATTTTTCCGGACGACAAAATCAGCAGTAATACCGATAATATTGATTTAAAAATTAATTTCATTTTCTGTTTTATTTTTTCACCACCAGACTATTAAGACCATGTATCTGTACGAAAATTATTATGTTAATGGTAAAATTTAATTTTTAATTTTTAATTTTTAATTAAAAGAATACTTATTCTTTAAAAGCATCCAGTGCCGGTGAAGGTTTTCCGTCAGAAAGCCAGGCGTTTAGTTGATAACCGCTCCAGCTTTTCTCGCCTTGCGGTTCCCAGTAAATAACGCCTAAACCTTTATTATTGGGTACGCTTTTTACAGCTTTTATAGTCGCTTCAAGCATTTTTTTGGTGTTTTGAACTAATGTATAATCACCGCCAACTTCGACTACCATGACTTCTTTATTGTAGCGGGAAGCCATATCTTTTAGATTATTTTCTAAATCTAAAATGGTACTTTGATAATCGGTTTTGATCCAATACGGATAATACGATAAACCAATTACATCATATTTTACCTTATTTTCAGTCGCTTTATCAAAAAACCATCTGAATTTTTCACTCTTATTTCCTTCGTCCAAATGAACAATTACTTTAATTTTTGGGTCGATGGCTTTTGTAGCTTCGTATCCTTTATCCAGTAATTGTGCCAGCTGACTGAAATTATCTGTACTGCCTTCGGGCCAAAGCATACCGCCTGGAATTTCATTTCCAACCTGAACCCATTCCGGGGTTACTCCTGCTTTTTTCAACAGTTGCAAAACATCATACGTATGCTGGTAAACATCGGTTAACAATTCCGGAAAAGAATGTTTTGCCCATGCAGCTGGTTTATTTTGTTTGCCGGGATCTGCCCAGGAATCGCTGTAATGAAAATCGATCATGATACGCATTCCCATTTTTTGCGCACGAACTGCCATGACAACCGTTTCTTCAGGACTGCAATGCCCGCTTGCTTTATCATCATTTGGATTTACCCAGACACGTAACCTAATGGTATTTATTCCGCGGTCTTTTAATAATTGCAGACAGTCCTTTTGAGAACCGTCTGCATCATAAAATTTATAGCCCGTTGCTTCCATTTGTGGCAGCCAGCCTACATCTGCTCCGTTTGAAAAGGAGTTTTTTTCGCTAATCATTTTTGATTTACAAGAAGTAAATGCAAGGACAATTAGCATCAAAAATGATACAATTTTAACTGATTTTTTCATGTTTTAATCTTTACTGAAAGCCTGCATTACTGATAAGGCATTGTTATCAAAACTATATAAAGCCTGATTTTCGAATGTAGAACCACTTGTTGATTGTGGTCCTTTAAAAGCAACCCATTCACCTCCCCAATACGCAAATCCCTGTCCGAATTGGGATGTTTTTACGATGTTTTTAATATCCATAACAAACGTTCTTTGTCCCGCCGGAGTTGCAGGATAACCCGGAACCAACTGATCATTTGTCCCTACTATATTATTAGTCTGGTCATTATGTAATAAAGTAAAAGGATAAGCGGTTTCTGCAATCAGGACTTTTTTACTGAATTTTTTTCCTAAGGCATCAATGGTGTTTTTTACTACTGTTAAGTCTTTACCGTGCCAAACAGGGTAATAGGACAGCCCAATATAGTCGTAATCGACACTTTTCATTTTGGTAAAAAACCAATCAGTAGCACCACCATCTACACCTGCATAATGAATCATTATTTTGGTATTGGGCGCTTTACTGCGAACCGTCGCGCTTGCTGCACTTAATAAAGCTATACATTGTTGTTCGTTACTGATTAGATTTCCTTGTGGCCACATTAATCCACTATTGATTTCATTCCCAATCTGAATGATATCCGGATTGATTTCTGTAATTATTGTTGATGTATAATTGGTAACGGCTGTTTTTAAATCCGTAAAAGATAAATTTTTCCATTCTTCAGGAGTGGTCTGAACTCCCGGATCGGCCCAGTTGTCAGAATAGTGAACGGTAAGCCAGACCCTTAAACCGGCCTGTCTTGCTTTTTGTGCCAATTGTTTTACTTCGCTTAAACCGGAACGTCCGTTTACAGGATTTTTCCATAAACGAATGCGGACAGTGTTGCAACCTGCATTTTTTAGTGTGGTAAGCATTCCTTCGGCTTTGCCGCTGCTGTAAAATTTAGTTCCCAGAGATTCCATTTGAGGAAGAAATGAGACATCTGATGCTCTGATAAAAGTATCAGTTGCATCTGGCGGGTTCACCGCTTCTGTATCTGCAGCATCAGTACCGGAGCACGAAAACTGAATGGCAGTGATAGCCAGTAACCCAAGAATTTTTATATATTTTTTCATGATAATTAGTGAATTTAAATTTAAAAATAAGTTTCTTTTAATGTAAAAGAAGAAGCCTCAAAATAAGCAGAGGCTTCTCTTATTTTTTAATTTAGTTTATGGAGTTGATATGAACATGTAACGGCCATCTAAGTCATTGAACCAGATTTCATATTTTCCAGCCTCTACAATAATATCTCCGCCATTATCTCCCCAGCTTACATCCCATCCGCCATTAGCTTTGAATTTCATTTTTCCGGCTTTTAAGGTTTGGGTAACTTTCCAGATATGCCCATCAAAATCAGATTTCACTAAAGGAACTTCTGTATTCCAGCCCGTATCATCGCCTGTTAATACAGATCCAGTTAGACCAATTGTTACGTACGTTGTCATTGGTCCTGTATAAGGCGTGATTTTGTATGTCAATTCTTCCAGATTAACTTCAAAACTATAATAACCTGAAGCTGTCGTAGGGAAAACGCCCGGATCAGTATCACTTTCTGTTGCTCTGTATTGTACTTTGGCACCATTTGTTCCGTAAGCCGGAGCCCAGAAACCAATTTGCTCTATTAATTTGAAACCATCTTTATTAAAAAATCCTGTATAATAGAACTTTGCGGTTTCTTTTGTATCTCTGTAAATTGGCATATTGTTACTCGTTACACTCCATCCTGCAGCGGTTCCGGGTCCTACTAAAAACAAATCAATTTTAGGAAATACACCTCTGTAAGGAGTTAGTGCAATCGTAATTGGCGTAGAAAATTTTGGTTCAGAAAGTGTCGTTCCAACCGTTGATTTAATTCTCACATCGATTGTTCCTTCAACATCAGGCGTAAGACCCAATTCAAGTGCTTTTGCATTAAGCTCAGCTACTGTAATACTGGCATGAGTAGCAGTCGAAGACGTAATATCTACCGGAGCTGCAAACTCCGTATTACTGGCTGCAAACTGTACGGTATAAGTAACAATTGTAGGTGTTCCGTAACTTACTTTTTCCCAAGTAAAAGTCAGGGCAGTATTGTTAGGTGTGTCTTTATTTAGAATTGTAGAAGAACCGCTTTCCGGGGTGATTATAGAAAAAGCAGCTTCCTGCGCCTCTAAGATCATTAAATCTTCTTCGTTTTCACAAGACCAAAGTCCTGTAATTAAGGTAATAGCTATAAAAATTTTATATATGTGTTTCATTTTCGTGTATGTTTTAAAAAAGTTTTAGTAACCCGTGTTTTGAGTCAAATTTCTATTCGCTCCCAATGATCCTTCAGGAATAGGAAAAACATTTCTGTAAGCTGGAATCGAAATTCCTTTTGCAGCATTTCCTTTCCACGCCCAGTTGTAAGAACCTTCGGTATATTTTCCAAAACGAATTAAATCCTGTCTTCGGTGTGCTTCCCAGTGTAATTCACGTGCTCTTTCATCAATTAAAAAATCAAGGGTTAATTCGCTTAACGTAATGTTTCCAACAGTCGAATTAGTATTGGCTCTTTGTCTTAAAGCATTTACATAATTTAATGCCTGAATAGTTGTCCCGTTTCCGCCTCTCAAAGTGGCTTCTGCATACATTAAATATACATCGGCTAATCTGAATAATGGAAAATCAGTATCAGCATAAGTAGAACTGCTGCCGTTAACTCCTGTGGAAGTTTTATTAGAAAATTTAGATAAAATATAGCCTTGTGTTTTTACACCTATATCTTCAATATCAATCGATCTTTGTTTTGCCGGATCACCCTGAACACCTTTTCCTATGGTATTTCTGGTATCCTGGCTATATTTTACACCATCAAATTTTTGAGCAAATTCTTTTCTGATTCTAAGTGCTCCTGTCCAGCCGCCAACTCCAAAATCAGCACCATTGTTTTCCCAGGCACCAATTTGTCCGTTTGTTAAAACAGTTGTTGCTCCCCAGTTTTGAGAAACTGCTCCATCCGACTGGATTCCGAAAATGATTTCTTCGGAGGTGTTGTTATCTGCTTTAAAGTTGTCCAGGTATTTTGGCTTTAAAGTATAACCGCCTGCAACGATTTCATTACACATTGTAATACAATCATCAAAACGATCGGCCTGAATGTAGACCTGAGCATTTAAATACATTTTTGCCAGAATCATGCGTGCCATAGATTGGTCCAGTCGTCCGTATTCATTCGTTCTGGCCGCTTTTAAATCTGGTAAAACCGCTTTAAGTTCCGTTTCGATAAAATCAAATAATTGTTTTCTGTTGAACTCAGGTCCGGCAAAATTTACAGGATCATTTTCGGTATACATTGGTGCTTTTCCAAATAAATCCATCATGTTGTAATACGCATACGCTCTTAAAACACGAACTTCTTTTCGGTACAACTCAATATCTTTAAGTGTTGCTGCATCGGTAATTTTTCTGGCACTTAATTTTTCCGGTGTACTCTGACGTAAAAACTCGTTGGCATAAGAAACAGAAACCATCGTTCTGCTAAACATTCCTAAAATAACAGGATTTGCGGCTGTCCAGATATTACGCTGTAATTCTGCCGTTCCTCCGTCATTCTCATAACTCCAAACCAATTCGTCAGTTGTTAATTCCTGCATGTACAATAAACATCTTGTAAACTGGCTGGTTCCGGCATCTACACCTTCAAGCGAAGAGTTATCAGGGCCAAGTACTCCGGTTAAAGTTAAATTCCCGTATACTCCTGCAAATGCTTTTTTATATCCGTCCGGAGTCGAAAATAAAACATCAGACGAAAGAACGTCATCATCTTTGGAGACTACATTTAAGTCATCTGTACAAGACTGAAAAACGGCAGTCAATGCTAAAATTGTTATTAAAATATATTTTTTCATCTTTTATTAAAATTTAAGATTAAGACCAAATAAGATGGATCGTTGTCTTGGATAAATGGTTTTGTCTACACCGTTATTGGTAATTTCCGGATCTAAACCACTGTATTTTGTAATTACAAAAACGTTCTGAACTCCGGTTGATACTCTTAATGAGGCTTTACTGTTGAGCCAGTTGTTTAATGTATATCCTAACGTAATATTATCCATTTTTAGGAAAGAAGCATTTTCTATATAAAGATCTGATAACACAACATTTGAGGTAGTCTGAAAATTAGTTTCTGTTACCTGAGAAGGGATATTACTTAAAACACCGCCGTTTTCCATAGCGTCATATTGTGCTCTGCTGGCATCTACTGCATTAAAAATCCGGTTGCCAATACTGGCTCTTAAATTGAATGAAAAATCAAATTTTTTATAATTCATATTGGATGCAAATCCTAAAGTAAAATCCGGATCAGGATTATTATAAATGTATTTATCCGAATCATTTTTGATATTATCGCCATTTAAATCTGCAAAAGCACCATCAATTGGTTTTCCTTCGTTGTTGTATAATTGCTTGAACACATAGAAAGAATACGGTGTATATCCTTCTCTGAAAATTTGACCCGGAGTTCCTGTTCCTGCAATGTTGTCTCCTAAAAAGATATCGCTTCCGTTGACCAGATTTTTGATTCTTCTTTCAAATTTGGAAATATTAAAATTCATATTCCAATTGAAATTCTGTGTTTTAATGGCATTCGCATTAATCGTAAACTCGACTCCTTTTGTGGTAAAGCTCCCTACGTTTTGATACACACGGTTAGAGAAATTACTGCCATCGGATATTGCTGCATTTACCAATAAATCTTTAGATTCTTTGTAATACACATCAAGTCCGGCAGATAAGCGATTGTCTAAAAACCCGAAATCAAGACCTGCGTTATAGGAAGTAGTTTCTTCCCATTTCAAATTGTTTGTTCTTTTTGAAGGAAGCGCAACCGGAACTGGACTTGTACCGAAATAATACTCCGAATTTCCACTGCCAACCTGGTATTTTTGCAAATATCCGTTTGGCTCAGGAATATCTTGTTGTCCTGTTATACCATAACTTAATCTTAATTTTAAGTCCGACAATACCGTACTGTCTTTAAAGAAATCTTCTTTGATTTTCCATGCAAAAGCTACAGATGGGAAATTCCCCCAACGATTCGCTTCTTCAAATCGTGATGAACCATCTCTTCTGTAAGACAGGGTTAATAAATATTTATCTCTGAAATTTAAGTTTGTTCTGGCAAAGAATCCTAATAAAACAACATCTGTATCCA
>JBDTNT010000311.1:0-19940 GCA_039933615.1 Flavobacterium sp.
TACTAGTGCCTTATCTGTGTTCTTTTTGATTATCAACTTCGTATTTATTATCTTATGTATTATTACTAAAAGAGAAATAAGCTTTTATAAAAAATATTTACTGAAATAAATTATTCCTAGTTCGTAAGGATCATAACAGTACTAAAGCCACTAAACTAATCTGTATGCATAAATTTTACTACTCCACCCGTTTTAGGATTGATCCCAATTATACTCCAACTCCGAAGCAAATGCACGGACGAAACAAAAATAAAAAACTACCTAAAAAAAAACACCTGCAAAAACGTTTTTGCAGGTGTTTAATTAAAATATTTTAAATTCTGTACGATTATTAAGAAGTCTGATACAGCAATAAAACTTGTCTTATTTGTACTTTCTAAACCAATTCTTTAGGCTCTGAGAATAACGATTTAACAATTTTACCCTGAATTACTTCTTTTTCTTTTTTCACAATAAAAATCAAACGATAAGCCAAAATAAAACCAAGGAATCCAAGACAGGCTAAAAATACCCAGTTTGCATTATACCCATATTTTTCTATGATAGCCATTCCGGATTTAGTACTTAATATATGAGCGATACTATAGCTCATGGTAAAAACAGCCATAAACTTTCCTTCCTGTTTTTTAAGGGATCTCATTTTTACAAACGAATTTGCAAAAGGAAAAGTTAGCATTGTACCGATTGTCATAAAAATCATCATTACAACCAGTGCCGCAATACTGTGTTCAATCAGTAAAAACAAATAACTAACACTCATCGCCAGAATACCATAAGAAACCATTAGAAGTTTATTGATATTTCGGGACTCTACATAAGATACAATGGAGAGTTCAAAAAGTAAAATTATTACCCCGTTTAGTGCCAGAAACAAACCGCTTTCTATACTTGTAAAATTAAAAACTTCCTTATAATAAAGAGATAGCGTCGTAAACATTTGAAAAAACAATATACCTGTTATCAGCGTTACTACAAGATGAATTAAAAATGGTTTGTCCTCTTTAATAGAACTTCCCTCTTTCAAAAATGTAAATGCATTAAGCTTGTAAGGAAGTTTCTTTTCTTTTACATAAAATGCAAACAACAAAATACTGAAAATACAAGTTAAACCATCTATGTAAAACAAAAAGGTATAATTTGAAAGCGTAATAATAATTCCACCAATCAAAGGACCAAACATAAAACCTAAATTGACAGAAGATCGGATTAAGGATAATGCTTTTGTTCGTTCTGTTTTACTTGCATATGTGTCTAACGAAACCAACATTGCCGGTCTGTACATATCTGAAATTGTTGTTAACAGTAAAACCCCAAAACAAAAACTGTAGAAGGTGGTTAAAAACTGAAGCAGAATAAATACAAATCCACTGGTAAAAAGACTAAAAACCATAACCTTGTAAAAACCGATTTTGTCTGAAAGTTTACCACTTATCCAGGTTCCTAAAAAAGAACCGATACCGAAGAAAACCATAACCCATCCGATTTGGCTGTAGCTAAAATGCAATTCTTCCAACATATATTTAGAAAGAAATGGCACCACCATCGCTCCTAATCTATTGATAAAAGTAGTAACAGCCAAAACCTTAACTTCTACAGAGAACTGGCTGAAATTTTTAATATAATTTTTAAGTAAAGTTGTTATCATATGTGTTTAACGTTTATAAAGTTGTAATTTAATTGATTTGGGGGTTATATTCAAAAATAGAAACTAATGTTGCTATAATTTAATTTCGTAATAATAATAGTTTGAAATAAAGCTTTTCCGGATAAAACCAAAACTTTCATAAAGATGGTGCGCCGCAAAATTTTCTGTATCTGTATTTAAAGAGATATATTTCACGTCATTTTTCCGGGCATAATCTATACATTTTGCCATAATTTCTCTTCCAATATATTTTCTTCTAAAATCACTCTTAACATACAGATATGAAATATGCCAATTGTATTCAAAAACTGAAACCGGATTTATTTTAAAATGCAACACTATAAAAGCGACAATAATATCCTCTTCTTTTTTAATAAAAATCTTCGCTTTATCTTCATTTAATTTCTTCCTGATAAACTGAACAGCATTTTCTAAATTAAGAAATTCATCTATTAATTTTGATTCATAAATGATATCTTTTACCGAGTCAAAATTATCAGGTGTAATCTCTACTACTTCATTTAATTTATTCATAAGAAAATTTTTGCTAATACCTTATTTATAAGGTATTGCAAAGAATATACTAGATATTTTTCACTTCTGCAAATCTAAGTTTTTTTAGTTAAAAACAGGATGCTTTCAAACAAATAAATACCATAATTCTTTGTAGAATTAAATCTACAACACAACATTGTTACTTTTCATTTATCACACTAATATAGCTTCATTGGAAGCAGTAATCAGTATCCTGTTCCGAAGAATATTTATTTAAACCCGCTAACCGATTTTGAATGCTGTTTTTAAATTAAAATCAGGTAAATAAATTATTCCGAATAATCATAATAAAATCAACAATCTCATTTTTTTTATAGTAAGAAGACCATTGTAATTTCATTTTTTATAACTAAATTGGTAGGTATGAACAGGAATCAGGATGTTATAATAATAGGTGGTGGTCTTGCAGGCCTGACAGGTGCCCTTCATCTGTCTAAAAAAGGATTGAAGGTAATTCTCATTGAGAAGTCCGGTTATCCACATCATAAAGTATGCGGTGAATATATTTCCAACGAAATTTTGCCCTACCTAAAATCTCTTGATGCCGATCCCTTAGCGCTTAACCACTCTACTATTAATAAATTTGAATTCACTGCCGGCAATGGCGCTTCCGTAGCAGCCGAATTACCTCTGGGAGGATTTGGCATCAGCAGGTATACACTCGATAATTTTTTGCATCAAAAAGCAGTAGCAAGTGGTTGTATTATTCTTAAAGATACTGTTACCGAAGTTACGTATCACAATGATGTATTTACGATTTCAACTTTAAATCAAATCCTCACTTCAAAAATAGTTCTCGGGGCTTATGGCAAGCGTTCCAATATCGATCATCTCCTGTCAAGGAAATTTATTAATAAAAAGTCAGCATGGTTAGCCGTAAAAGCGCATCATTCCGGTAATTTTCCCAATAATACTGTAGCCCTGCATAATTTTAAAGGCGGTTATTGCGGAGTATCCAAAGTAGAAAATGACATTATAAATATTTGCTATCTGGCAGATTATGCAACATTTAAAAAATACAAAAACATAAATGATTATCAGTCTAATGTTCTTTATAAGAATAAGAACCTGAAATCAATTTTCGAAAACACTACCCCACTCTTTCAAAAACCACTTACAATAAGCCAGATATCATTTGATAAAAAACATCCAGTAGAAGACCATATGCTAATGATCGGAGATACGGCGGGCTTAATTCATCCTCTTTGCGGCAACGGAATGGCAATGGCAATACACAGCGCTAAAATTGCATCCGAATTGGTTCTGGATTTTTACTCCGGTAAAATAGCATCACGCAAAATTTTAGAAAAAGAATATATAAAAAAATGGGAAAAGCAATTTGCAAGAAGACTGCTTATGGGAAGAGTTCTGGCTGGTATCTTTCGAAATAAAAGAGTCACCAGTATACTTTTTAAAGTAACTGCAGCTTTTCCTGCTTTACTTCAATTCATAATAAAACAAACACACGGTAAAACCATAGCAATTGACTAAATGGGTTTAAATATTAAATACAGAACACAGGAAACTGAGATAATGGATGATTTTTCGCTTCATGGCGAAGAAATTTACAATGCACTTGATACTATTGCAAACATAAATCAATTTTTAGGAGGTAACAGACTTACCCTCAATAGCGTTAAGCAGTTACTAAAAAAAACAAATCCGGATAAAACACTATCCATAGTTGATATAGGCTGCGGCAACGGAGATATGCTGCGCGTACTCGCTGACTATGGTAAAAAAAACAATATCAATTTGCAACTAACTGGTATAGATGCTAATGAATTCACATTAGATTATGCAAAAAAGCTATCCGTTGACTATTCAAATATTGACTACGCCTGCATTAATATTTTAAGTGAGGAATTTAAGAACCTAAAATACGACATCGTCTTATGCACGCTTACGATGCATCATTTTACTAACGAAGAGATATTAAACATAATGACAACTTTTAATGAAAATGCTGCAATAGGCGTTGTTGTAAATGACCTGCATCGCAGTAAAACAGCGTATCGCCTTTTTAAAATAATTGCTGTGCTTTTTAGTTTGAATAAAGTATCGCGGGAAGATGGACTGATATCAATTCTAAGAGGATTTAAGAAAAATGAACTGGAAAGCTTTTCTGGAAAACTAAATTTAAAAAACTATAATATTAACTGGAAGTGGGCTTTTCGCTACCAATGGATAATTACTAAAATATGAGTGTAAAAATAGTCACTGTTGCAAAACAACTGCCACAATATTCGCGCACTACTGCCGATATACTTCCATTACTTGATAATTGGCTTCAGGGACAGGAGGAACGATTTATAAAAAAAGTGAAAAAAATATTCGAAGGCGCTGCTGTTGATAAACGTTACTCCATAATGGATCCGCTTGAGGTTTTTACGGCATCCTCTTTTGAAGATAAAAATGATATTTACACCCGTGAGGTGATTATTTTGGGTGAACAGGTACTGGAAAAAGCACTTGCTCAAACAGGATGGGAACCACAATCACTGGATTATATCATTACCGTTAGCTGTACAGGTATCATGATACCCTCGCTGGATGCTTATCTTATAAATAAAATGAAATTAAGACAGGATATTGTACGCCTGCCTGTAACCGAAATGGGATGTGCCGCCGGAATATCCGGTATTATATATGCTAAAAACTTCCTAAAAGCCAACCCCGGCAAACGAGCTGCGGTAATTGCCGTGGAATCGCCTACTGCAACATTTCAGCTGGATGATTTTTCGATGCCCAACATAGTGAGTGCCGCTATTTTTGGAGATGGTGCCGCCTGCTGTTTATTATCATCTTATGAAGAAGATGCTGGTCCCGAAATAATAGCTGAAGAAATGTATCATTTTTATGATGCAGAACATATGATGGGCTTTAAACTCACGAACGGCGGTTTGCAAATGATACTGGATATTGAGGTACCTGATACTATTGCCTCACATTTTGGGGATATCATTCATCCTTTTCTTCAAAAAAATAATTTAGAAATTAAAGATGTTGATCATATGATATTTCATCCCGGTGGCAAAAAAATAATTCAAACCGTTGAAGGCCTTTTTTCAGGATTAGGAAAAAATATAGACGACACTAAAGAAGTTCTTAAGGAATACGGAAATATGTCCAGCGCTACCGTGCTGTATGTTTTAGAACGTATTATGAAAGGAAATCCGAAGTCCGGGGAAAAAGGATTAATGTTAAGTTTTGGTCCCGGTTTTTCCGCACAAAGGATTTTATTGCAATGGTAATCAATCAAAATAATTATGGACTTAGATTATATTAAAGCGCAACTGCCATATTCCAAGCCTTTCTTATTTGTTGATGAATTGATTTTTGCCGATGAAAACGGAATTACAGGAACTTATACATTTAATGAAGACCTTGATTTTTACAAAGGTCATTTTAAAAATGCACCTGTAACACCGGGTGTAATTTTAACAGAGACAATGGCACAAATAGGAATTGTTTGCCTGGGCATCTATTTACAAAATAAAGAACTGAAGAAAGATAATTCAATAGCATTAACATCAGCAGATATGCAGTTTTTAAAACCCGTATTTCCTAATGAAAAAGTTACGGTAACCTCGCAAAAAATATTTTTCAGATTTGGAAAACTTAAATGTGATGTCGTTATGAAAAATGAATCAGGACAAGAGGTTTGCAAGGGCATTATCGCCGGAATGATAACTAATAAATTATGAACAGACGAGTCGTAATAACAGGATTAGGAGTAGCCGCCCCAAACGGAGTCGGCATTCCTGCATTTACCCACGCCATAAAAAATGGTATTTCGGGTATAGCCCATGATACACAACTCAAGGAATTACAATTTTCCTGTCAGATAGCCGGTAAACCACCGATAACAGAAGAATTAAAGTCCTTACATTTTACTGACCTCGAACTCCGCGGTTTTAACAGTTCCGGTATTCTTTATGGTGTTATTGCTGGTATGGAAGCATGGAAAAACAGCGGCTTATCTATAGAAAACAATGAAGAACCCGATTGGGACAGCGGAACTATTTTTGGGGCAGGCACATCGGGGATCGATAAATTTCGCGAAAGTATTTATAAAATAGACGATCTGCAAACCCGAAAACTAGGAAGTACCGTAGTAGCTCAAACTATGAACAGCGGCATTAGCGCTTACCTCGGAGGTAAACTTGGATTAGGAAATCAGGTTACGACCAATTCCTCAGCATGCGCAACAGGTACCGAAGCCATAATGATGGCATACGACCGTATCAAAGCAGGACTGGCAAAAAGAATTTTGGCTGGCAGCACAAGCGACAGCGGTCCCTATATCTGGGGTGGGTTTGATGCATTGCGTGTTTGCAGTTCTAAATACAATGATAATCCACAGCAGGGATCACGTCCGATGAGCAGTACGGCAGCAGGGTTCGTACCAGGCAGTGGTGCAGGTGCATTGGTTATTGAAGATTTAGACAGCGCCCTGGAACGCGGAGCAACTATTTATGCCGAAATATTAGGTGGTAATGTCAACTCAGGCGGTCAGCGCGGTAATGGCAGTATGACAGCTCCAAACAGCGCCGCAGTGCAAAAATGTATTACCACAGCGCTCAAAAATGCCGGAATAAATGCCAATGCCGTTGATGCCATAAACGGACATCTGACCGCCACAACAAAAGACAGCCTGGAAATTGAAAACTGGACTAAAGCTTTGGAATTAAGCGGAAGTGACTTTCCATATATTAATTCCTTAAAAAGCATGACAGGCCACTGTCTTACTGCTGCCGGAAGTATTGAAAGCGTTGCGGCAGTACTGCAGCTTCATGAGGGTTTTGTATTTGGCAATACAAATTGCGACGACATACACCCTGAAATTACCGCTCTAATCGACAAAGCTAAAATACCTTTGAAAACCATTTATAATGATATCAATATAATTGCAAAAGCCAGTTTTGGTTTTGGTGATGTAAACACTTGTATACTATTTAAAAAATACACAAACTAAATATGAACAGAGAAGAAATTATTACAAAACTGAAAATAATTGTAAAGCCTTACACTACCAATATTGAGGCTTATGATAAACTTACCGAGGAAACTGATTTTATTAAGGACCTCAATATTAATTCGGCTAATCTGGTAGACATAATACTGGATATTGAAGAAAACTTTGACGTAATTATTGATAATACAGATATGGAGCGGATGCTCGACGTTAAAACAACAGTAGAGATCATAGAAACTAAGCTGACTGCAAAGTGATTGGGAATGATGTAATAGACATTTCACAATCGCGAATTGAAAGCAATTGGAAGCGGAAAGGTTTAATCGAAAAGATTTTTACTTCTGATGAACAGCTCTTAATAGCAAATGACGCCGATCCTGAAATGATGGTCTGGCTGCTTTGGAGTATGAAAGAAGCTGCCTATAAAGTCTATAACCGCCAAACAAAAATAAGGGAATACATTCCCGGGAAATTGGTTTGCAAAATACTTTCAAAAAAGGAAACTTGTATTTTAGGACAAGTGTTATGTATGGGTTTCGTGTATTATACAAAAACAATTGTAACAAAAAACAGCATACATACCGTTGCTGTTAGCCTCTTAAATGATTTAGATCATATCGTTGAAATTACAAACCAGAAAATTATTAAGGATCAATTTGGCATACCTCATTTAACTAATGAAATCAATCAATTGAAGGAGGTTTCAGTAAGCAATCATGGTCGTTTTGAAAAAATTGTAAGCATAAGAATATGATGCTTTTTTAAATAAAAAAATAAAAAAATCCAAATCCCAATTATCTGAAATTGGCATTTGGATTTTTTTATTGTGAGTTAGTAAAGTTTAATCCAGGATAAAACTAACCGTTACGTTTGCTGTAATCTCGATTTCACCAATTGCTAAAGTTTCGTTTGAAGCTCCCGCTGTATCTGCAGATTCTTTCATTCTCATAGCTGCATACATTGGCTGTGGATGAAATACTTGTGAGTTATCAGAAATAGTAATTGCTTTACCTACTTTTTGTCCTAAAACGGAAACATAATCTTCTGCTTTTGCTTTAGCATCTTTAATCGCTAATTTTCTGGCTTCAGATTGGTATTGTGCTATTTTGGAAGATTCAAAAGAGACATTGTCTAAACGATTAATTCCCTGTTGAACCAAACCTTCCATTACTTCATCGTATTTAGATAAATCCTTTAGTACGATTTCTACCGTCTGAGCAGCATTGTAAGTTGTTTTCTTTTTCTCGTAATCATATATTGGATTAAGAGCAACTTGTTTTGTTTTGAAATCTGCCGTTGGAATATTCATTTTTTTGATGAATTTCAAAACAGCATCCATTTTTTCGTCATTTTGCTTTTTGACATCTTTAGCATTATTCCCTTTTGTTTCAACCGTAGCTGAAATACAAACCTGATCAGGGGCTATTTTTACTTTTCCTTCACCATTTACATTGATCTGTGGAATTTGTTTGTTTTCCTGGCCGTAAGACATAGTCATAAACATGATTGTTAAAAATAATACTAGTTTTTTCATTTTTGTTATATTTAAATTATTTAATAATTGCATTTCAAAAGTTATGCCAGCATTATATTTTACCCAATTTTGCCATCGCAAAAAGTATCACAATCGGGATTGCCAGCAGTATTACCATTAAGGTATGATCAGCAAATAAAGAAGGCACTTTTATCAAAGTAATCAAATATCCACCTATAGCACCTCCAAAATGTGCGGTATGACCAATGTTATCGTTTTTGGCTTTCATACCATAAATAGAATACAATAAATATAAAATTCCAAAGAGATATGCCGGTATCGGAATCACAAAAAAGATTCCCAGCATCATATCCGGCTGTAATAAAATTGCAGAATATAAAACACCGGTTACAGCCCCGGATGCTCCAACGGCCCGATAACTGTAATCATTTTTATGGAACAACATGGTAAGTAAACTTCCAAAGATTAAACTTCCAAAATAAACCAGGACAAAAGAAAAACTCCCTAACCAATTTAAGACAACCGGAGCAAAAAACCAAAGTGTCAGCATATTAAAAATCAAATGCATCATATCAGCGTGCAGAAAGCCGGACGAAAGCATCCGTATTTGTTCGCCGGAACGAATACTTCCGACATGGAATTCGTATTTTCTAAAAAAAGCAAAATCATTAAAACCTTTGTAACTTATAAGCACATTGGCCACTATTATCCCAATCAGTATGGTATTCATAAAAAATATTTAATTTGAATTGTAAATATAATCATTCTCCACATAAGTCAGTAACAAACCAAAATATCGGTCGTTATCCATTTTTACTTTATATTTGTAAAAAAAATTACATGCAATTCCTCGTTTATATTTTAGCCTACCCTATTCTTTGGCTTATCTCTATACTTCCTTTTCGAATATTTTATTGGTTCTCTGATTTTGTATTTTTTCTGGTGTATCATGTTTTAGGATACAGAAGAAAAGTGGTAAAGGAAAATCTGGCTTTGGCTTTACCGCATTTAAGTGAGGCTGAAAGAAAAGTGATCGCAAAGAAATTTTATCAGCACATGTGTGATATGTTTCTCGAAATGATTAAAACCATGAGCATCACTCCTGAAGAAATGGATAAAAGGTTTGTCGTGACTAATATGGAAGTCATCAGGGAATATGAAGAAAAAGGAAAAAGTGCTGTTTTGGTCACTTCTCACTACGCAAGCTTTGAGTGGATCCTGACTATAAATACAAAACTGAGATTTAAAGGAATCGGCGTATACAAAAGACTTGCAAATCCCTATTTTGACAGACTGGTTCGAAAGATCAGATCTAAATACGACACAGAATTAGTGGAAACCAGAAAAACGATTCCGCTTATGGCTCAAAATCAAAGAAATGGAGTTTTAAGCCTTTATGGTCTTGCAAGTGACCAATCACCAAAATTAGACCGGATTTTCCATTCCAGTACTTTTATGGGAATTGAAGTTCCCGTACATACCGGATCTGAAATGCTGGCCAAAAAATACGATTTAAGTGTTATTTTCTTTAAAGTAAAAAAAATAAAACGAGGTTACTACGAAGGTACTTTTATTCCGATTTGTGATAACCCAAGAGATTATCCGGATTTTAAAGTGACTGAAATGTATTTGGGCGAAGTTGAAAAACAAATCCTTGAAGCTCCGGAATATTATTTATGGACGCACAAAAGATGGAAACACAGAGTTGAAAAAAAATAATTAACAGAAAATGAAATCCAAAAAGTGACAATTACTTTTTGGATTTTAATTTAAGTATACAAATTTTAAATAAATAGTCCTAAAAATAACTTTTTGAATTAAAAGCATGGCGTTATAAAGCTACCAGGATTACCAAAACTTGATACTATTGTGACAAATGGATATAGAAACTAGTAAAAAGTCAGTAAAATCATTAAAGACTAAATTTCAATTTATTGAAAATAGTCTCCAAAAAAACACCTCTTTCAACTACTGAAAGAGGTGTTTTTATTTTCAGAATTGCTGAAAATTAAATTGCGGCAATCGCTTTTATTTCATCGATAATACGAAGTGCTAAAACATCTGCTTTTTCCTGAGATGGAGCTTCGGTATAAATTCTGATGATTGGTTCCGTGTTTGATTTTCTTAAATGTACCCATTCGGTAGCAAAATCAATTTTCACACCATCAATAGTCGTAATATCCTCATTTTTATATTTTTCAGTCATGGCAACTAATATTGCGTCAACATCAATTTGTGGTGTTAATTCAATTTTATTTTTGCTCATATAATATTCCGGATAAGAAGCTCGTAATGCTGAAACAGACATTTTTTTATTGGCCAAATGCGTTAAGAACAAAGCTACTCCTACCAAACTGTCACGTCCGTAATGGGATTCCGGATAAATGATTCCACCGTTACCCTCACCACCTATAATTGCATTATTTTTTTTCATTAATTCCACAACATTAACCTCCCCTACAGCACTTGCTTCGTAGTTTCCTTTGTGGCCAACAGTTACATCACGCAATGCACGTGAAGAGGACATATTAGAAACTGTATTCCCCGGAGTTTTACTTAATACATAATCGGCACAAGCCACCAGTGTATATTCTTCTCCAAACATCTCTCCGTCTTCACAGATAAAAGCCAGACGATCTACATCCGGATCTACTACAACTCCTAAATGTGCTTTTTCTTTCACAACCAATTCAGAAATATCAGTCAAATGTTCTTTTAAAGGTTCCGGATTGTGAGGGAAATGTCCGTTTGGTTCACAGTATAATTTTACCACTTCAACACCCATTAATTCTAATAATTTTGGGATAATGATTCCACCAGATGAATTTACACCATCAACAACAACCTTAAATTTTGCTGCTTTTACTGCTTCAACATCAACTAGAGGTAAATTTAAAACCTCGTCAATATGAATATCCATATAGGCATCATTTATAGTGATTTCGCCTAAATTATCAACATCCGAGAAATCGAAAGCTTCAGCTTCGGCGATTTCAAGAATTTTAGCTCCTTCATCTCCACTTAGGAATTCTCCTTTTTCATTCAGTAATTTCAGGGCATTCCATTGTTTTGGATTGTGAGAAGCGGTCAGGATAATTCCACCGTCCGCTTTTTCCAAAGGCACTGCCACTTCTACAGTTGGTGTAGTCGAAAGTCCAACATCAATTACATTAATCCCTAAACCAATTAAAGTATTTACAACAAGGTTATGAATCATCGGGCCCGAAATTCTCGCATCACGACCAATTACAACCGTTAATTTTTCTTTTGAAGTATTATTTTTAAGAAAGGTTCCGTAAGCCGATGCAAATTTCACGGCATCTACAGGAGTCAGGTTATCTCCTACTTTTCCACCAATAGTTCCACGTATGCCTGAGATAGATTTTATTAAAGTCATCTTTTTGAGTTATGGTTATTTATTACAAATATAAAAAAGTTGAGGAGTAACTAAGAGGATAAGTCCGTAAGATTTTAAAATAATATAAAGCACCCGGTTTGTTATATACTACATTTTATAACAAAATGATTTAAAAAAGTTTTTATACATTTACTAAATTAACTTAGCTCCTTAGGATCTTAGAAACTCTAAAAAAATGAATTTTCTAGCACATATTTACCTGTCAGGAGACAATGATTTAATAAAAATCGGCAATTTTATGGCCGATGGGATTCGCGGAAAACAATTTGAACATTTTCCGGAGGATGTCCAAAAAGGAATTATTTTACACCGCTCTATTGACACTTACACCGATTCACATGATATTTTCAGACAAAGTACCAAGCGGCTACACGAAAAATATCATCATTATTCCGGAGTGATTGTAGACATTGTTTACGATCATTTTTTAGCTAAGAACTGGACTAAATATTCTGATGAAAAACTGGAAAGTTTCATTAACAGATTTTACAGGTCCTTACATGAAAACTATGAAATTCTTACTGAAAAAACACAGGATTTAATGCCCTATATGATTCAGAGAAACTGGCTTTTGAGTTATCAGACCGTTGATGGAATCCATCAGATTTTAACGCAAATGGACCGAAGATCAAAAAATGAATCAAAAATGCAGTTTGCCAGTGCAGAATTAAAAGAATATTATTCCGAGTTCGAGAATGAATTCACGCTCTTTTTTGAAGATATAAAAGAGCATTCAAAACAAAAACTACTCGTATTATGAGAAAGATTACACTTCTTTTTACCTTATTATATATTAGTTGTACAGCACAACAAAATACACCAAAACCTACCGGATTAGTTGTTACAAAAGCTATGGTTGTCTCTGCCCGCGAGGAGGCGTCAAAAATTGGTGTTGAAATTATGAAAAAAGGCGGTAATGCTTATGATGCAATGGTCGGTACTGAACTGGCTCTGGCTGTTTCTTTTCCGTTTGCCGGAAACATTGGCGGCGGCGGATTTATGGTATACCGAAAAGCAAATGGCGAAGTCGGATCTTTAGATTATCGTGAAAAAGCACCCCAGGCAGCTACGAAAGATATGTTTTTGGATAAAGACGGAAATGTCATTAAAGGAAAAAGTACCGAAACAGCTTTAGCTATAGGGGTTCCGGGAACTATTGCGGGAGTTTTTGCTGTTCATAAAAAACTGGGATCATTACCTATGTCCGAAATTTTAAAACCGGTAATTGCTTTGGCGGAAAGAGGCGTAATTGTAACCAAAAAACAAGAAAAAAGTATCAAAGATTATCGCGAAAGTATTGTCAAAATCAATGGAGACCAAACGCTTCTGGCAGCCGACTTCAAAGAAAACGACACCATCAAATATCCTGCTTTGGCGAATACTTTAAAAAGAATTCAAAAAAACGGAAAAAATGAATTTTACAAAGGTGAAACTGCCAAAATTCTGGTGAACTATCTTCAGAAAAAAGGCGGAATTATCACTCTTCAGGATTTAGCAAAATACGAGGCCAAATGGAGAAAACCGCTTCAGTTTACTTATAAAGATTTGAAAATAACTTCAATGTCCCCACCCAGCAGTGGTGGAATTTGTCTGGCTCAGATTTTAAAAATGGTAGAACCTTACGATTTATCTAAATTGGGACATAATACTGACGAATCCATTCAAATAATTGTTGAAGCCGAAAGAAGAGCTTACGCTGACAGAAGTCAATATTTGGGAGACCCTGATTTTGTGAAGATTCCAATTAAAGCTTTAATGGCAGATTCTTACTTAAAAGAAAGAATCTCAACTTTTAATCCTGAAAAAGCGAGTTTATCTTCAGAAATAAAAGAGGGGAAAGTTACGTATAATGAAAGTACCGAAACTACGCATTACTCCATTGTTGACCAATTTGGAAATGCCGTTGCGGCAACCACAACCCTAAATGACGGTTATGGTTCTAAGTATTATTGTGATGAATTAGGTTTCTTTTTAAATAACGAAATGGATGATTTCAGTGCTAAACCAGGATCTCCAAATATGTTTGGATTGGTTGGTAATGAAGCCAATAGTATTGCACCGCAAAAACGCATGCTAAGTTCTATGACACCAACAATTGTTGAAAAAAACGGGCAACTATTTATGGTAGTGGGTACTCCCGGAGGCTCCACTATAATCACATCGGTTTTACAAACGATTCTTAATGTTTACGAATATAATTTGAGTATGCAGGAAGCCGTAAATGCACCCCGTTTTCATCATCAGTGGCTACCCGATCTGATTAACTTTGAAGCGAATACTTTTGATAGTAATACCATCGAAAAATTAAAATCAAAAAACTATTTAATAAATGAAAAACCAAGTCCAATAATTGGTAAAGTCGATGCGATTTTGGTTCTTCCAAATAAAAATTTAGAAGGTGGAGCAGACTTCCGGGGTGACGATAAAGCAATAGGATTTTAATTTAGTTCTCTTTTTTTAGTGGTTTTTTAAAGATTATAATTTAAATTTGTTGTATCCGTAATTTTTAAAACAGAATGCTAAAAAAATATTTCAGAAGACTAGAAAGCATTATTGCTTTGGGACAATCCTTGATGACACCAAAGCAATTTATTTTTTTATCAAGTGTTTTAATTGGCATTTCGTGTTCGCTTGCCGTAATTATTCTAAAAACATTTGCGCATAGTGTTTTCTCATTTGCCACTTATATCAATGGGATTCTTAAATTAAGTTTCATTAATAGTTTACTTCCTATTATTGGGATTTTGCTTACTGTTTTGGTTGTAAAAAAAGTATTGAGCGGAACCATCCAGAAAGGGACTTCCCAAATACTGTATGCTGTTGCAAAAAAAGCAAGTATCATCCCTAAAAAACAAATGTATGCACAAATCATAACCAGCTCACTAACAGTTGGATTAGGTGGCTCTGCAGGTCTAGAGAGCCCTATTGTAATAACAGGAGCTGCATTTGGATCTAATTTTGCTCAAAATTATAAATTACCATATAAAGACAGAACGCTTCTTATTGGTTGTGGAGTTGCCGCAGGGATCTCAGCAGCTTTTAATGCTCCCATCGCAGGTGTCCTTTTCGCAATTGAAGTATTATTGGTTGATGTAAGCATTTCAGCTTTCACCCCAATTATGATTTCTGCTGCAACCGGTGCTATTGTATCTGCTATTTTATTAGATGAAAGTATCTTATTAACTTTCAAACAACAAGAAACTTTCAATTATCACAATACTCCATTTTATGTAATTTTAGGTATATTAACAGGACTCGTAGCCATTTATTATTCGCGAAATTTCCAAAAAGTGGAACATTATTTTTCAAAACTGGAAATGGGACCTTATAAAAAAGCACTAATAGGGGCTTCAATTTTAGCGGTTTTGATTTTTATCTTCCCAACTCTATTTGGTGAAGGTTACGAAAGCATAAAAACTTTATCTGAAAGTGATCCGGGTAAATTATTAGACAACACTTTGTTTAGTGAGTATAGGGATAATAACTGGGTTTTACTGATTTTTGTTGGATGTACACTAATGATAAAAGTTTTAGCTACAGGTCTGACCATAGGAAGTGGAGGAAACGGAGGAAATTTTGCTCCTGCTTTATTTATTGGGTCTTATTTGGGGTATTTTTTCTCCAAATTTATTAATATGACAGGACTTACTAATCTTCCTGTCAGTAATTTTACTATGGTTGGAATGGCTGGAATTCTGAGTGGTTTGTTTCATGCACCATTAACTGCTATTTTCTTAATTGCCGAAATAACGGGAGGTTATGGATTAATGATTCCACTGATGATTATTTCATCTATCAGTTTTGCCATTTCTAAACGCTTCGAAAAACATTCACTTGATGTAAAAGGACTGGCCAAAAAAGGACATGCTTTTACAAGTAATAAAGATTCAAATATTCTTTCTACTTTAGATATTGATACCATTATTCAGACTGATTACCTAACCGTTCATCCTGATGAAAATTTGACCAAACTGGTTGATCTTATTTCACATTCCAATCAGGTTGTTTTTGCTGTCGTCAATAACGACAGAGATCTTGTTGGTGTAGTTCATTTTAATGATATCCGTGAAATTATTTTCAATTCGTATCGTGTAAAATATACGTTGATCAAAGATGTAATGAAAATTCCACCCGCTACAATTTCTTCCTACGACAGTATGGAAATCGTCATGAGCAAATTCGAAAAAACAAAAACTGCTTTTATTCCGGTTCTACGAAATGAAAAATATTACGGCTTTATCTCCAAATCAATAGCACTGGAAGCCTACAGAACCAAATTGCGTTCCATGACAATCGAATAAACTTAATATCGGATAGATTAAAATTTTTATTATCCGATATTAAGAAGTACATTTGTGGGGAAATGTGGAATATAGACCTAACATACAGAACCGAATATCAATCAACCTTTGAAAGATTGTATCAAAAAAGACAGGACTTGCAAACCAGCAGACCCCTGCCCAATATCGCTTTGCATAAAATACGCGAAAGCCTGTCGCTAGAATGGACCTACAACTCCAATAGTATCGAAGGAAATACAATGAGTCTGCGTGAAACCCAAATGGTAATTCAGGAAGGCATCACAATAAAAGGAAAATCATTAAGAGAACATTTCGAAACCCATAATCACGATAAAGCAATTGATTATTTATATTCCATTGTTGATAATCAATACAAACTCAGAAGCATTGATATACTTTCAATTCATGGTTTGGTATTACGATCTATCGAAGACGATTTTGCAGGGCGACTGCGAAATGGTGGCGTCCGTATTTCCGGAGCTAATTTTATGCCTCCAAATGCCAATAAAGTTTCCGATTACCTTGACGATTTAATTGATTTCATTAATACAAATCCATTAGGGCTTAATGATATAGAACTGGCCACGATTTACCATCATAAACTAGTTTGGATCCATCCTTTTTTTGATGGAAATGGCCGTACAGTTCGTTTAAGTATGAATCTATTATTGATGCGTTGTGGGTTTCCGCCTGCCATTATTCTTAAAAACGACAGAAAAAAATATTACGAAGCGCTCAATCAGGCCAATAATGGTAATTATCAAAAATTAATACTTTTGATGTGTCAGGCTTTAGAGCGTACACTTAATATTTACCTGAATGCTATGCCGGATAGCGATACCAACTTTCAAAAAATATCTTATATCGTTAGCGAGCCTCAATCACCTTATGGTCAGGAATACGTTAGTTTATTAGCACGAACTGGCAAAATAGACGCTTACAAAGAAGGGCGAAATTGGTATACTACCAAAGAAGCCATAGAAGAATATATGCTCACAAGAAAGAGAAAACGCTAATTTATATTAGCGTTTTTTGTTACAATTTTTAACATAAACTTCTGTAGCGTAGTACAAAAAGAACAAATCAAAATGGTAACTTTGCTTTTTGCTCAAAATTTATGTTAGAAAAAGACAATACTATTGAAGTTCTTGGCGCAAGAGTTCATAATCTAAAAAATATAGACATCTCTATTCCGCGTGAAAAACTGGTTGTAATTACCGGTTTATCAGGTTCGGGAAAGTCCTCTTTGGCATTTGACACCATCTATGCTGAAGGACAACGTCGTTATGTCGAAACTTTTTCGGCTTATGCCAGACAATTTCTTGGTGGTTTAGAACGTCCGGATGTGGATAAAATCGACGGACTTTCTCCTGTAATCGCGATTGAACAAAAAACTACCAGTAAAAGTCCGCGTTCAACCGTTGGAACCATTACAGAAATTTACGATTTCTTAAGGCTTCTTTACGCCCGTGGTGCTGACGCTTACAGTTATAATACTGGCGAAAAAATGGTTTCGTATTCTGATGACCAAATTAAAGATTTGATTATTCAGGATTTTAATGGAAAACGAATTAATATCCTTGCACCGGTCATTAAGGCCAGAAAAGGACATTATGCCGAATTATTCCAGCAAATCACCAAACAGGGATTTTTGAAAGTTCGCGTTAACGGCGAAGTTCAGGATTTAGTTTCCGGAATGAAATTAGACCGTTATAAAACCCACGATATAGAAATTGTAGTTGACAGAATGCTGATTGAAAATACAGAAGACAATCAAAAGAGATTGTCTGAAAGTATTAACACTGCTATGCATCACGGAGAAAATGTTTTGATGATTTTAGATCAGGATACTAATGAAGTACGCTATTTCAGTAGAAATCTGATGTGTCCTTCTACAGGTATTTCATATCAAAATCCGGAACCGAATTTGTTTTCTTTCAATTCTCCAAAAGGAGCTTGTCCGCATTGTAATGGTTTAGGAACAGTTCATGAAATCAATGTCAGAAAGATTATTCCAAATTCTAAATTATCAATCAAAAGCGGTGGTTTTGCCCCTCTTGGTGAATATAAGTCATCCTGGATTTTTAAGCAGTTAGAAATTATAGGAGAAAAATTTGCATTTAAAATTACCGACCCAATCGAAAAGATACCGGAAGAGGCCATGCAAATGATTCTTCATGGCGGAAAAGATAAATTCACCATCAACTCAAAGGATTTAGGAGTTACGCGCGATTATAAAATTGATTTTGAAGGAATATCCAATTTCATTAAAAATCAATATGACGAAAGCGCATCTACCACTATAAAACGATGGGCAAAAGATTTCATGGACGAAGTAAACTGTCCGGTTTGCGAAGGCTCACGTTTGAAAAAAGAAGCTTTATTTTTTAAAATAAATGGAAAAAATATCACTGAATTATGTGATATGGATATTTCTGATTTAACAGCCTGGTTTAAGGATCTGAACAATCATTTATCAGACAAACAACTGTTGATTGCTTCTGAAGTAGTTAAAGAAATTAAAGACCGTCTGAACTTTTTGATGAATGTCGGTTTAGATTATCTGGCTTTAAGCCGAAGTTCGAAATCACTTTCGGGCGGTGAGGCACAACGTATTCGTTTAGCGACTCAAATTGGGTCGCAACTGGTTGGTGTTTTGTATATTCTGGATGAACCAAGTATTGGTTTACATCAGAGAGATAACGAAAAACTAATACGTTCTTTGGAGCAATTACGCGATATTGGGAATTCAGTTATTGTAGTGGAGCACGATAAAGACATGATTGAGACTGCGGATTATGTAATTGACATTGGACCAAAAGCAGGAAAATATGGTGGAGAAATTATTAGCATCGGAACTCCGGCGGAGACTTTAAAATCCAATACTATTACCGCTCAATATCTGAATGGTACAATGAAATTAGAGATTCCAAAAGAAAGACGTAAAGGAAACGGTAAGTTTCTAAAACTTTCCGGAGCGACTGGAAATAATCTAAAAAATGTTACAATTGATTTGCCTTTGGGACAATTGATTTGCGTAACAGGAGTTTCAGGAAGTGGAAAATCGACTTTGATAAACGAAACCCTCTACCCTATTCTAAATGCCTATTATTTTAATGGTGTGAAAAAACCACAACCGTATAAAAAAATAGAGGGTTTAGAACATATTGACAAAGTAATCGATATTGACCAAAGTCCGATTGGAAGGACACCACGTTCGAATCCTGCAACTTATACCGAAGTTTTTACAGAAATCAGAAACCTGTTTACGATGACTTCTGAAAGTATGATTCGTGGTTACAAAGCGGGTCGTTTTAGTTTTAATGTAAAAGGCGGACGCTGTGAAACCTGTGAAGGTTCCGGTGTGAGAACGATCGAAATGAACTTTTTACCGGATGTTTATGTTGAATGTGAAACCTGTCAGGGAAAACGTTTTAACAGAGAAACTTTAGAAATCCGATACAAAGGAAAATCCATTTCGGATGTCTTGAATATGACTGTTGACGAAGCCGTTCCTTTCTTCGAAAACATCCCAAAAATTTACCGAA
>JBDTNT010000312.1:0-6111 GCA_039933615.1 Flavobacterium sp.
CTGTAGCCAATGGTAAGCGTATCGTTTTCGAGTGGATAATCTAAGTTGGTGGAGAAAATACCATTTACAACTCCAATCGGAATGAGTGAAATGGGGGTTTTGGCCGTATACCATTTTTCGAATTTATTCGGAAGCAGGAATATTTTGGAGTGATCGTCAAGAATTACAATTTTAAGTAAATTTCTGTAGCGAACGATGTTTGTTAAATTCGTTATCGTATGATCGGCACGCCTTCCTGTTGCCCAGACGACATTTGCAGCAGGGATTTTGCGGTCAATTAAATAATCAAAAGCTTTCTCTAAATCGGTTTTGTTTTGATCCGGTGTATGAACAATTTCAATCGGATATTGGGATGTTTTGTAAATTTCAGGATCAAAACCATTATCGAAATCCCCCAGAAGAACATCGATTTTTATACCCAGTTCAATAACTCTTTCGATAGCAGAATCGAGAACGATAACCAATGGGGACCATTCGAGTAACTGACCTAATAATTCCGGATTGCAGGCTGCTCCGTTGGCAATAATTAAAGCGGGTTCCTGGTCGTCGCGTACGATATGGTGTGAAGACATTTAGAGTTTTGATTTGAAATGTGCTGCAAATGTACGAAAGTTATGGGCTATGGGTGAAATCGAATTTACTTTATTGATTTGAAAGCAACAGCATCTACTTCAATTAACATCCCGTCAATTGCCAATTTGGGAACAGGAATTAAGGTACTGGCAGGAAATGGTTTGTTTTTCCAGATTTTATTGATTTCTTCGTCCCATATTTTTAATTTTTCTGAAGAATGATCGACTATCAGAATTGTAATTTTCATAACATTTTCCGGTTTTAAATTGTAAGTTTCAAGAACCGCTGTGAGGTTTTTTAAGGCACTTTGGACCTGTTCCCTAAAATCAGTACTTAAAGAGTGTTCTTTGCCTAAACCACCACTTTGACCGGAAATATAAATAAATTCACCGGGTGTTTTTACGGATGAAGCATGGCTGAAACCATAAGGCGTTGGGTCGAATAAAGATTCGGGATTTTTGAAAGTTTGTGCGTTTGCATCTAAGGCACAAATCAATAATAAAGAGATGAGTAAATGTTTCATGTTTTAAAAATTAAAATTACGATCGGCAAAGGTTGCTTAATTCTAATTTTTAAAACATTTACATATGTTGAGGTTTTGAAGTTTTATTTTTACGAAATATTGCTTTTATTTTTTATTGGAATCCATATTTCTTCTTCGGAATCCGGATCATTTTTTTTGTATTTTTCTCCCATTATGGCAAAATGCGGACGGTCATCAACGGTGTATTCTGAATTTGGCAGCCATTCAGCAAAAATAGAATGATAGGTTTTATGTCCGTCACTTTCAAGGCCTTTGTGAACAAAAACCGCATATAATCCCGATGGAATCGTTAAATCATCCATGTCTGAGGGAATCTCATTAAAATCTGAAACTTGCACTGCTGCCCATTTTTCAAAACTATTATTTGGATCGAATTCATTAAAATGTCCAAAAGGAAAAACTTCCAGTGAATATAAATCAGACCCAATCTGGTTTTTTATTTCCTTGCGGCTGGGCATGAAAGAGGACCATAATTGAAATGTTTTATTTTCGAGGAAAGACATTGTAATGTGTTTTCCAATAAGTTTTTTTTGTGCTGAAATTTCTATTCTTGCTTCCATTTTTAAAGGTGTTATTCAATAATATATTTCTTTGTATCCATTTCGCTAAGTGAAAAATAACCCAGCGGATAATTGGATTTATCGGTAGTGTTGACAATGTTTCCTTTTACAGTTGCGGGAGGGGACTGAAAAGGTCCGCCAACGTTGCTTCCTGCGATGCTTACCAGGATATTCATATAATCATAATAGACCTCTGAAATTCCATAATGCGTTATTTCAATTTGATCGCCCGGTTTTAAATCGTCATCATCCGAACTACTGAAAATTTCATTACCCTGATAAAACTTATCCTCAGAAGCATAAAACGTAGAGGTTACTTTACTGGAATAGGTATATTTAAATAAATAATAATTGTCTTCAGCTGCAGGGTCTGTGTAGAACGCTTTTATTTCAATATCCTTTCCGGTAAAACCGCCTTCGTTATTTTGTTCAATCCGGGTAATTGGGGCTACAGATTTCATAGTTTCATTTGCTGTGTAGGTCGTACCATTATTAATGACTGTCAGGGTATACTGCCCATTAACTACAGGCTTGAAATTATTACATACATAACGTCCGGTTTTAGGAACCTCAATAAAATTGAATTGTTCGTTTTGGCTGTTTTTTATAAAAACGGTTGCTCCTGAAACAACAGGGATCTGATTTTCGAAATAGCCCGTTGTAGTAGTTAATTTGATGGATTGCTGGGCACCATTTGTTCCTTTTTTCCAGTTGATGGCTGCTTCAATAACCAATTTTGGAGGAGCGGTATCCAAATCGACATCAACAACTTCTTCGCAAGCTGTAAATAAGATTGCTATAAAAAAGACGATAAAGAAGGTTACTTTTTTCATGATATACGTTGTTCTTTTTTATGGAAAAGATTTTTAAAATTTGAAATTATAACTAACAGCAGGTACCATTCCGAAAATAGAGGTCTGTACGGCTTCATTTATCCCTGTATCCACATTTTGTCTGAAATTAAGGGAAGCTGCATTATGGCGATTGTATAAATTGTAAATACTGAAAACCCATTCGCCTTTCCAATTTCTGTTTTTGTTTTTCCTTGAAGTCAATGTGGCTGAGATATCTAAATGGTGATAGGCCGGAAGGCGGTTTTCATTTCTTAATCCATAGTTTGGGACTTTAATTCCTAAATATTCATATTGCGAATTTGGATAGGTGGCTGGCTGTCCGGACTGTAAGGCGAAATTGGCTCCAAATGACCATTTATCGTTTAAGGTATAAGCAGATGTAATCGCCAGATTATGTGTTTTATCGTAAGCAGAACTGTACCACTGTCCGTTGTTGATTCCGGTTTCGTCGGGAGTCCTTCCGGGAGTTTGCTGTTCTGATTTTGATAAGGTATAAGAAATCCATCCGTTGAATTTGCCTTCATTTTTCTTAAACATGATTTCTAAACCATATGCCCTCATTTGGCCGTTTAGAATTACCTGTTCAATAGCATCATTGGCAATTAAATCAGCGCCATCAATATAATCTAATCTGTTTTGAATTTCTTTATAATACGTTTCAACTTCGACAGAATAAGACCCGTTATTGATATTTCTGAAATAACCGAGTGCTACCTGATCTGCGATTTGTGGTTTTATATATTTGTCACTCGGCATCCAGACGTCAAGGGGAGTGGGAGATGAGGTATTTGAAATCAATTGAAGGTATTGTGCCATTCTGTTGTAACTGGCTTTTATGGATTGGTCATCGTTTAATTGATAGGAAACAGCAAACCTTGGCTCTAGATTATTATAGTCCTGGATTACTTTGTTTTTACCAAAATATTCTGTTGAAGTTGGCTTGCCTTTTTGATAAATCTGCGTATTGGTGTTAAAAACAACTGGATTATTATCGGCATAATAGTTAACTGTAGAAGAACCCAGACGATAAAACAAGCTATAACGTAATCCGTAGGAGACGGTTATTTTTTTTGAAAGCTGACTTTCCGCATCAAGATAGACAGAAGGTTCAAAAGCATATTTTTTATCTAATTGATCCGGATTTATTCCTAAAACATCTCCGGTTGGTTTGATAGTCCCGGGATTAAATTCGTAATAGATTCCGCTTAGGCCATAATTAAGTTTGAACTTGTCCGAAATATAATGTTTGAAATCATATTTGATATTGTAATTTTTGATTCCGGAATCCCATTTGAAACCAACAAAATCTAAATCAAGACCATAGTAATAATCACTGTAAATCAGGGAGAAATTCGAGAATAATTTATCAGAATACAAATGGTTCCAACGAAGATTTAAGGTTGCATTTCCGTACGTATTAGAAAATCTTTTATTGATACTAAAGACATCACGTCCAAAATATCCGGATAAGTATAAACTGTTGTTGTCATTGAGTTTATAACTTAATTTGGTATTTAAATCATAAAAATAGGCAAGATTATCTTTGTTTTCTTTTGATAATTTTAAAAATAAATGTGCGTAAGAAGCTCTTCCGCCAATTAAAAAAGAACCTTTATCTTTTACCAGTGGCCCTTCTGCAAGAAGCCGGCTTGAGATTAATCCGATGCCGCCATTCATGTGAAAATCTTTGCTGCTTCCGTCTTTCTGGTAAATATCCAAAACAGAGGAAGCCCTCCCTCCATATCGGGCAGGAATTCCTCCTTTATATAATTTTAAATCTTTAATGGCATCCGGATTAAAAACAGAAAAGAAACCAAATACGTGGGAAGAATTAAATATTGTAGCCTCGTCCAATAAAATCAAATTTTGGTCAGCACCCCCGCCCCGGACATTAAATCCCGATGCACCTTCTCCCGCATTGGTAACTCCGGGAAGTAATAAAATTGATTTTAAAACATCAACTTCCCCCATAACTACCGGCATTTTTTTGATGGCTGCAATAGAGAGTTTATTAGTGCTCATTTCAGGAGATTTAATGTTGGCTTTACCTTTATTGTCGATAATGACAACCTCCTGAAGTTCTTCTCCGCCTTCAACTAGAGAGAAATTGTTTTTAGTATTTTGGTTTAGATTAATTGTTTTCTGAATGGATTGGTAGCCAATATAACTTATTTCAATTTGTTGTTCCCCGGCAGGTACGGTTAACGAATAAAAGCCATATTCGTTTGTTGTGGTTCCTATTTTTAATGATGGGATGTAAATATTTACACCAATTAGGGTTTCGTTGTTTTTATAATCACTTATAGTGCCGCTGAGTGTAAATTTTTCCTGAGAGAAAGAAGTAAAAAAAGATAAAATAATGATAAGAAATATGATACTATTTTTTGAAATCATTGTATTGGTTTTGAATTACATAGTTATGAATTCCTGCCAAATATTACTGCGGAACGACTGTTAAACATAAGTTAAGAAAAAAAGGCAGCCGATCAGGGCTGCCTTTTAATGCGTATAAATATACTGTTGTATTATTTTATTTCAGCAAGTATTGCATTGAATGTTTCACTAGGACGCATTGCTTTGCTCATTAACTCAGGAGTTGGCTGGTAATAACCGCCAAGAGTTTGTGGTTTTCCCTGAGCTGCAATTAGCTCAGTGTTGATTTTAGCTTCGTTAGCCTCAAATTGAGCAGCAATCGGTGTGAAAATCGCTTTTAATTCAGCATCTTTACTCTGAGCAGCCAAAGCCTGAGCCCAATAGAAAGCAAGGTAGAAATGAGAACCACGGTTGTCAATTTGTCCTACTTTACGAGCTGGAGATTTATCATTTGCCAGGAATTTATCATTTGCCTGATCTAAAGTTTCCGATAGGATAATTGCTTTAGAATTGTCTAAAGTCTGTCCTAAATGCTCTAAAGAAGCACCAAGCGCTAAAAACTCTCCAAGAGAATCCCAACGTAAATAACCTTCTTGAGTAAATTGTTCAACATGTTTTGGAGCAGAACCTCCGGCACCGGTTTCGAATAATCCGCCACCGTTCATTAACGGAACGATAGATAACATTTTAGCTGAAGTTCCTAATTCTAAAATTGGGAATAAGTCCGTTAAATAATCACGTAAAACGTTTCCTGTTACAGAAATCGTATCCAATCCTTTGATGATTCTGTCTAAAGTAAATTCTGTAGCAGCAACCGGGTTTAAAATACGGATGTCAAGGTTTACAGTATTATACTCTTTAAGGTATTTTTGAACTTTAACGATCAATTCTCTGTCGTGTGCTCTGTTTTCGTCTAGCCAGAAAACAGCCGGAGTATCAGATAAACGAGCTCTGTTTACAGCCAGTTTAACCCAGTCCTGAATTGGAGCGTCTTTAGCCTGGCACATTCTGAAAATGTCATTAGTCTCAACGTCCTGTTCCATTAAAACAGTTCCTTTATTGTCTACAACACGAACAACACCATCCGCTTTCATTTGGAAAGTTTTATCGTGAGATCCGTATTCTTCTGCTTTTTGAGCCATTAAACCTACGTTAGGAACACTTCCCATTGTTTTAGGATCAAAAGCACCGTGTTTTTTACAGAAAT
>JBDTNT010000313.1:0-2199 GCA_039933615.1 Flavobacterium sp.
TATTATAGTATCTGATTTAAGGAATCTATGACTTCCTTAGTAAGCTGAATACTTTTTAGTTTCGCCTGATGATCATATATAGGACTTGTGACCATTAGCTCATCGATTTGAGAATAGTCTATAAACTTTTTTAAATCTACTGCCAGCTGTTTTGGGTTTCCTGTAAATGTACACGCAGTCATTTGATTGACGTGGAAACGCTCTTCTTCGCTCATGATATCGTCTAGAGATGGAACTGGGGGTTGCAAACCTTTACGATCGTTACGAATTAGATTCAGAAACATTTGATATAAACTGGTTGACAGTAATTCGGCTTCTTCATCTGTGTCTGCAGCGATAATATTTACGCAAGCCATTGTTTTAGGTTTATCTAGAGTCGGTGATGGCTGAAAATTCTCTCTATAAAATTCGAAAGCCTGTATCATTTGGCGAGGCGCAAAATGTCCGGCAAAGGCATAAGGTAATCCGTAAGCTGCGGCAAGAGCTGCGCTTTCTGTACTTGAGCCCAGAATCCAGATGGGAACGTTTGTACCTTCGGCTGGAAATGCGCGCACTTTTGCTATAACATTATCTCCAGAGAAATAATCCTGAAGCTTGCTTACGTTTTGCGGAAAGCGCTGTGCCTGCTCAAAAAAATCTTTTCGAATTGCTTCGGCAGTTGGCTGGTCTGTTCCAGGAGCTCTTCCTAAACCTAAATCGATTCTGTTTGGATAAAGGATCTCTAATGTTCCGAACTGCTCGGCAACTATTAAAGGAGAATGGTTCGGGAGCATTATTCCACCTGAACCTACGCGGATGTTTTGTGTCTGACTTGCAATATAACCGATAAGTACAACTGTTGCTGAACTGGCTACGTGCGCCATGTTATGATGTTCGGCCAGCCAAAATCGGCTGTAACCTAAATTATCCGCAAGTTGTGCTATGTCTTTTGTTTTTTGAAATGTTTCTGCAGCATTGCTATCCTGAGTGATAATAGCAAGTTCTAATATAGAGACTGAAATTTGGTTTTTCATGTATTTTTTTGCTTTGTACAAAATTAATTCATTTATACGGAAGCACTTTGCTTTCTATTGTTAAGAGAATTATAATGTTTTAATCTCCCAGAAAGAAATGCTGTTTTAATTCTAAACGGTTTTTATTTTAACTGAATTGTTATTAGTTTATGACTTTTTTTTCCGTCATCTGAAATTGTGAAATTTGACGAATTTGATTCTGTTTCAAATTTTGAAGAAGCATCAACTGCCAATGAAATAGCACGATATCTGAATGTTTCCGGAATTTGAGGAAGTTCGATTGTTACGATCCCTTCTTTTTCCTTTTGGTCATAATTGATTTTGATCCTGTCGCGAAGCCAGATGTATTCGTAAACTTCCTGCCACGGTGCCATCCAGATACTATCATCTCCTTTTGAACCATATTTATTGGCAATAGCCGTCATATAATATTTGAAATCCGGAAAACGCATACTCAATGACCAAAGATTTCCATTTCCAACTCCATGCGTATAGGCATTGTACCAAATTGGGTTTGGTAATTTGGCAACTGAATCGAAAGTTGCTAAATAACGATCCATGGTTTTAAAACTAATTGTGTCTTTTGAACTCTCTACAAAAACTCTGGAGTACACCATTTTATCCAGATTTACTTTGTCTTTGACATTGATTACCGGTCCAGCTCCAACATACGATGCTACAGAAAAAGAGCCATTTGCCAGCGCGTCCTTTTCGTATTCTAAATGATATCCCGGATCGCTTTCCCCTCCCGGAACTACAAATTGTGACATTGTAAAACCTAAATTTTGTTGGATTGAGGTTGTGTTTTCTGTTACTTCCCTCAAAAAATCAGTACCGTGTTTTGTTGCGTGGTGAAATCCGTGATTTAAAATATCCCAGCCGGCATTGTACATTTCTTTGACCTCTGTCCACGAAAGATGTCCTCGGAAGGCCGAAAAATCTCCAATTGCTCCGCCATTAATTGCCAAGCCTAACTTAAACGGAATTTTATTCCCTAACCCATCTGAGAAAAAAAGCCCTTTTGAGTTTGTACCATCCCCTCCCTGATCCTTTTTCCATTCGCTGATCATTGGCCCGCTTATTTTTCCTCCATTCAATAATGGGAAAGAAGTTAAATAAGCCGATCGATAACCATCATCTAAAGTAAAACTGTATGCTAAATGTTTGTTGAATTTTAAAGAGGCTG
>JBDTNT010000314.1:0-10486 GCA_039933615.1 Flavobacterium sp.
TCTAAAAAAATCCGTTTTTGTCCGCGTCTTCGTGATAACGAATCGGTCAAATCCGAGTCAAAATATAGTATTTTTTAATTAGACCCAACGGGTTATAGTTTTAATCTAAGCCTTCCAGAAATCCGGTATGCGAACTTTTAATTGCAAAATTGGAATCATACAATAGAGGCCAGTCATTTCCTATGTGGTTCAGTTCGGTACTGTACGGAATCCAGGATTCATTATCTTTTAATCCCCAAACTGTTAAGGCGTATTTATTTGCTGCCGGAAGGGCATTGTATATTTTTACGATTTCTTTGTACTTTTCTTTTTGGGCCAGCCTTCTTTCATTTGTAAAAGTAGCAATGTCATTAGATTGATTTACTTGTATATCTAATTCCGAAACATGAATTTTTAAACCTTTTGCTACAGCTTTGTTAAGATCCGTTTCGATTTGGGCTTTGGTTGGGCTTAAATAGGTATTATGCATTTGAAAACCAATACCATCAATAAGATTGCCTGCTTTTAAATCATCTGCAATACTAAAAACTTTATCTTGTTTTGGGGTATTAGTTGAGGTTGCATAATCATTATAAAATAATAACAAAGAGGTATCACCTGCAGCAGTTGCAGCATTTCTGGCCCATTGAAAACAATCTTTTATATAATTAGGTCCCATTCGTTTAAGAAAAACAGTATTTCTCATGTTACCGCCGTTGTCATCTACAGCTTCATTAACGACATCCCAGGATTTTACTTTTCCCGCATAATGGGTAACCACATCGGTAATGTATTTTTTTACTTCTGCTGTAAATTCAGCATCAGTACCGGAAAAATCTTTTAACCATTGTGGTACCGAGTTATGCCATACCAAAGCATGACCGTGAACATTAATACCATTGGCATTTCCGTAAGCAACAATTTTATCGGCTACAGTCCAGTTGTAAACGCCACTTGCGGTAGAAATTTGATCCATTTTCATTTCGTATTCGGCAGAAATGCTGCTAAATTCATTTTTCAAAATAATATCATAAGGACTTCCGCTCGTCAATTGCGAAGCCTTTACTGCCATACCTACAAAAAACGGGTTTGTTAATTTATTTGCTTTTACTTTTAAGAATGCAGGGTCTTCAGGGACGTTACTGGATCCTGTAGTTACCACACTAATAACATTTGAATAACCCGAAGTCTCTGTCTCATTTTTGGCTCTTACCCTGTAATAATATTGCGTACCGCCTTGTAAACCTACTACAACTTCATTTAAATCTGTAACAGGTTTTGCATTGTAACTGGGAACAAAAGAGGTGAAGTTTTCGGTGGTCGAAACATCCAAAAGATAGCTTTTAGAATTCGAAACGTAGTTCCATTTGGCTTTAAAACCATGATCGTTTACCTCTTTTGGAGCGTTTGCAACTGGCGTTTCTAAATTGGCAACAGCTTCGTTGTCGTCTTTAGAGCAGGCATTTATAAAAAATACGACACTGGCCAGCATTAGTAAAAATTTAATTTTCATACTGTTTTTTATTATGGAATATTTCTTTGTTATAAAAAATACTCTTATTTATAATTTCTGTTTTATAAAGAGGCTGCTTTTGATCAAAACCTCTCTTTTATGTAAAAAAATGAAATTCAAAACCCTTTATTATTGGTAGCGAATTTTAATATTATCGTATTTTATTACACTTGGATTTGGTGTATCATTTTGAATAACGCCAATTTTAATTTCATTTATTTTAGAAACATCCAGTCCAACTGCTGAATTTTCCCCATAACCATAATCTTCTTTAAAATCGGCTATTGAAATTGTTTTGGTCGTCCAGTTTACATCCGTAACTTTAAAATTATAAGCGTAGTTGATATTGTTAATAGTATTTAACTGAATAGCAAACTGCGCGCCTACAACATTTGCACTTATATCAATATCGATATAAGCTTTTTTAGCATCTGAATTAGTTGCACTTAAGAAACTGCTTCCTCCTCCGGCGCTGCTTCCGTTGTAACCATTCGAAGTCGAACCAGACCAGGTAAATGTTGCATAATTACCTGTTGGTCCTCCGGTAGTATTGGCATCAAAAGCAGCAACATCACCATAAGAGAACCATTCTTTTCTAACGCCGTTTCCGTCAAAATCAGATACAAGAACGATTGTTGCAAAATCGATGGTTTTTTTGGCTGTTCCTCCAGGAGTAGTTATTGCCAGTTCTGATCCGGAAACTGCATTCGCCGGCAAGCCTACAATAATTGAAGACGAAGATTTTACCGTATAACTGAGCGATTTTCCTGCTAAGGTTATCGAGGAAATATTATAGAACCAGGTACCCTCAATTTCTAACGGAAATCCCGGAGTGGCTACAGCAGGAGTTGTTTTTGTAATGGTAGGAACGGGCTGTAGAATCTCAATATTTTTAGTAACAGAACCACTGGCAGTTACAAATGTAATAGGCTGTACGCCAAATCTGCTGCCGAGTTTTTCATCAAATGGAATCGTGAAAATAAACGCTTTATTTGAATTGTAGTTGGTATTAAAACCAATATCGATTTTATTATCGAGCGTAATCTTTTTTAATCCCTCTAAACCCTGACCTTCGACTCTGACTTTATTTAATGGAAAGGCCTGATTGAGTAAATCTCCCGGTTCGGCAACCATTGCGTCTACATTTGCTGTAACTGTATCGTTGTTATCGCAAGCTGTAAAAGCAGCCAATGCGAAAAGAATTAGAATTCTATATTTTATTTTATGGATCATAATAGGAGTTAATTAAAGTTATAAGGAACCGGAGGTTCTAATAATGATGGATTAGTATCAATAGCAGATTGCGGTAATGGCAGTTCAAAATAATGGCTTCCCGGAGTGATCTTAACAGAAATCAATTCGGTTCTGGCATCATCAGAATAAAAGCCGACTTCCTGCTGTGAGATAATTGCTGTTGCTTCAGTCAGACCACGGCGTTTTAAATCAAAGAAATACTGTCCTTCAAGGGCAAATTCAACCCTTCTTTCATTAAACAGATCCTCTCTTGTTACTATGGTTTTAGTTGGTAATCCGGCTCTCGTTCTCACTTCATTGAAGGAGCTTAAGGCTGATGCAGAAGTTGTAGAAGCGGCTCCGGCCAATATTGCCTCCGTATTCATAAGTAAAATGTCAGAATATCTTAGAATGATCGTATTTTGTGAAGTTTTCATAAAAAACACATCGTTTCTTTCGGCTGCAGAGCCTACAATATACTTTCTGAAATTAGCAGAGGTCGAGGAGTATATTTTTTTATACCTGAAACCTCCCTGATTTTTTAATAACTCGGGATAAAAGTCGCCATCTGTCATGATCGTACTCTTTTTTCTGCTATCCTTTGGGGCAAAACCATTTTGCAGTGAAATAGAAGGGAGGTAAACTCCCCAGCCGTCTCCACCACCAGTTATTCCGGTACCTATGGGAACGATATAGGCCTGATTTGTATTTTGAGTCCCCCATTCTGTAGCAATTGCTTTCCATTGTAAGGCAAACATACTCTCTGCACTATTATTATTTTCCGGGCTGCTGAATAAGTTTCCGTAATCCTGGATTAAAGTATACTGGCCTCCGATAATTTTCTGGGTCAGAGCAGCACATTCTGTATATTCATTTAAGGTTAAATGTACTTTTGCAAGAATACCCATCGCTGCCATTTTAGTAACATACCCTTTTTTTACTGAAGTTTCCGGTAAATTTTCGATCGCATATTCTAAATCTTGTTTGATGAATTTATAAACATCTGCAACAAGATTTCTCTTTGGTTGTGCTGCCGTTCCCGCTCTGTTAATAATAGGTACAGCTCCAAAGGTCCTCACCAGATAGAAATAGGCATTTGCTCTCATAAATCTGGATATTGCTATCGAGTTTTTATAGGATGCTTCCGGAAGTTCATTCTTTCTGTCTTCGACTAAACTCATTAAATTATTGGATTGATCGATCACTGAAAATAACGAAACGTATCCTTCTGTGAGGATTGGGTTTTGTGAGGTTACCTGCGCATCTTTAAACTGTGCATAGGCACCATCAAAAGTAAAAGCGTTGCCGGCGTACATATCACCTACGGCAATTAGGAATTTATCGTTAAAAGTAAACCAGGGTTTAAAATATAAACTCTCAGCGATTCCGTCAAAAGCGGTAACTCCTTCCGGTAAATCGCCTGGCGTTAATTGATTTTCAGATGGAGCATCTAAAAAATCATCGGAACAGGAAAACAAAGACAGCAATGGTATTAGCATCCCCATCAGAACAAGTTTTAAGATTTTTTTCATAACTATTATTTTTATTTTAACGACTATGAATCATTAAGTTAATTGTGTTTTATCGTAAATTTTAGAATTCTAAATTTAAACCTAAAGAAGTAGTTCTTGGTACCGGGTATCGGCCCAGATCAATACCGCTGAGCGTTATGTTCTGATCTAAATTCCCTAAAGCCGGATCAAAACCGGAATATTTGGTCCAGGTGTATAAATTTTGGACATTTACATACAATCTAATTTTAGATATAATAGAATTTTCGAATATTTTCTTTGGTAGATCGTAGCTCAAAGAAACATTCTGAATTCTTAAATAAGAACCATCTTCAACAAATCTGTTCGAAATTCTGCCATTCCCATTTGGATCGGTCAGTGTAATTCTGGGCACATCTGTATTTTCATTTACTCCGGCTTCAAAAGAACTTAAAGCCTCAGTACTCACATTTGCAAATCGGTCTCCAAATCCGGGATAAATACCATCTGTGTAATGACGGGTAAAATTGTAGATTTCATTACCCTGACTTCCGGTTAAAACAACAGATAAACTAATGTTTTTATATTTAAAGTTATTGGTAAAGCCATAAGTAAAATCCGGAATAGCGCTTCCTATGGCTGTTTGATCTTTGGCATCAATTTTTCCGTCGTTATTAAGATCCTTAAAACGAATATCGCCAATTCCGGTTCCTGTTTCCTGAGTTGGTCCTGCGGCTAATTCTGCAGCATTTTTAAACAGTCCGTCGGTTACATATCCATAAAATTGTCCAACGGGCTGACCCTCTGTAGTTCTGGTAACATTATATAAATCGAATTGTACTTTCCCTAATAAAGATTTACCTGCCCCCTGAAAACTGGTAAGTTCATTATTGTATTTTGAAAAAATAATAGTACTGTCCCAGGTGAAATTTTCGGTAACAATGTTTTTAGTATTCAATGTAAGTTCGATTCCTTTAGTTTCAATTTTACCGGTATTCAAATAATAATTAAGCGCACTTTGATTCGATTCGTCATTGATTTGTTTGGTCAGGAAATCGGAAGAATTCTTAACATAATAATCAAAATCTAATTTTACTCTGTTATTAAGCATTCCTAATTCAAAACCAACATTGAAAGATTTCAGTGATTCCCATTTAATATCCGGATTCCCTAAATTATCAATCGTTGGAGATACGCCTCCAAATGGAGATGCCGTTAAGGATAGAATGGTCTGGTATCTGTTTGCCGGAATATTTTGATTTCCAACAGAACCGTAACCAGCTCTAAATTTTAAATAATTGACAGTAGTTGATAAAGGCTCAAAAAACTTTTCGTTACTAACCGTCCAGCCTGCAGCAAATGAAGGGAAATACCCCCATTTATTATTAGGTCCAAAGTTTGAAGAAGCATCTGCTCTTAAGGAAGCTGAAAAAGAATAGCGATCAGAAAAGCTGTAATTTAATCTCGAAATATAAGAAGTCATCGACCATCTTCCGGAGCCATTTCCGTTAACAGCGGTATCTATATCACCTATATTTAAGTTGGTAAAATCTCTACTTAGGAAATCACCCGATCTGTAACCGCTTAAATATTCGTATTGACTTTCTTGCGCTTCCTGACCTAATAAGAAGGTGAAATTGTGTTTTTCGTTAAAAGTTTTATTATAAGTTAAATAGTTTTTTAAACTCCAATAAAAGCTTTGATCCTGCTGTTTGAATGATTTGTTTAAAAGTTCAGACACATTTCCTAAAGTATAGGCAGGCGCAAAAGAACTGCTTTTTGCAAAATTTAAATCATATCCTAATTCCGTTCTAAAAACCAAACCTTTGGTAAGCGTAAAATCTGCAAATACATTTCCATTGATTTTATATCGGTCTGTTTTTGCGTTATTGTATTCTGATAAAGCAATTGGATTGGTGGCCTCATTTGCCGAAGAACCTAAACCACTTGTAGGACCGGCAAAAGAACCGTCAGCATATCTAACCGGTAATTCAGGAGATTGTCTTAACGTATTCATGACTAAACCACCTCTGTCGTCGTTTCGAACTACTTGTTGAGATGACTTACTAATCGACATATTGTTACCAATTTTCAACCATGATTTCACATTTGAATCTACATTTAACCGCATCGACATTCTTTTGAAATCGGAGTTTAGAACAATTCCTTCCTGATCAAAATAATTTAAAGAGGTATAATATCTTGTGCCGTCTTTTTCACCTGAGAATGACAACTGATGGTTGTACATGGTAGCGGTTCTGAAAAGTTCATCCTGCCAGTTTGTACCATTCCCTAATAAATCAGGCTTTTGATATTGATACGGAACTGGCTCACCATTAAGTTTGAAAATTTTAGCCTGATAAGCTGCATATTGGGGCAAGTTTAAAACAGCAACTGAATTGGTCACTTGCTGAGTTCCCATATACGTTTCATATGCAAAAGTCGATTTTCCTTTTTTTCCTTTTTTAGTCGTAATCAAAACAACACCATTCGCACCATTTGCACCATATATTGCTGTTGAGGATGCATCTTTTAAGATGTCAATAGTTTCGATATCCGAAATATTCAATCCCGACAAAGCAGAATTTTTAGTTTGTCCGTTTCCTCCGCCTAAAGCGCTAAAGGAAAAGGAATCGTTGTTTTTGTCCGCAAAGACAGGAGTCCCGTCAATTACATATAAAGGTTCATTACCATTAATAGAGGTAATCCCCCTAATTTGAACCGAAATTCCTCCTCCCGGTGTACCGGAATTTTGAGTAACATTTACCCCTGCGGCTTTACCTACAAGAGCCTGATCGATAGAAGTAAAGGGTTTGTCCTGAATTTCTGAAGCTTTAATAGAAGAAATGGCACCATTTATATCTTTCCTTTTTGAAGTCCCGTATCCAATAACCACTACTTCATTTAATTTTTCAAGATCATTAACCATAATCACCTGCATCACAGATTTTGTATCCGCTGGCAAGGACACATTTTTATAGCCTATATAACTAAAAATCAATGTACTTTTTGGCTCTACATTGTTTAAGACAAAACCGCCGTCAAAATCGGAGGTTGCTGCATTTTTAGTTCCTTGTACTACTATACTAACACCCGGTAAGCCAGTTCCGCCTGATGTTACTTTTCCTTTAACAGTTTGAGCAAAGAAAAAATTTCCCCACAGACATACTATTAAACACAATAGTGTTTTTAATTTTTTTTTCTGCATAAAATTTGGTCGTTTAAATTAGTTAGTTTTTTATTCGGAAACATTTAATAATAGCGTCTTTTGACACGCTCATTATTGGAGTGATAACAAGAAAACTTTTTCTTAAATATTTCTTAACGAAAGTAAAATGTAGCAGGGTGCTATTGTAGAACAGATGAAGCATATTGTGCAACAAATGATGCAAAAAAGAGGGCTAATACGCTCTTCTTCTTAAAAAAGACAATTAAGGCATTAAAATAAATGCTGAGGTATTGCTATATAAATTGCTTAAAAAGTATTGTTTGTATAAAAAAAAGAAATAATATTTTTGATATGCTAATTTTGTTTGAAATTAGGAGCAATAGTTTTTGAGAAAATTGACTTACAAAAAAAGAGCTTCTTTTTTTAGGATCGAAGCTCTTTTTTACTTGTATTTTGTCTTTAGCGAATTGTTATTGGTACTTATTCTTTTGTTCTTTTTTCCTTTGTAGGCAAATGCCCGTATTTTATTTTATAACATTTGGTGAAATAAGACGGAGAAGTAAATCCCACTTTATAGCTAATTTCATTAATATTATTATTTCCTTTTTCGATCAATTGTTTTGCTTTTTCTAATCGTACGTTTCTAATAAACTCATTAACAGAAACACCTGTTAATGTTTTTATTTTTCGATACAGCTGACTTCTGCTCAGGAAAATTTTAGAAGACAACAACTCTACCGTCAATTCTGGTTCACTAATGTTTTCATTGATAAAATGCAGAATTTTCTGAATGAAATCATTATCGAGCGAAGTCGTTTTTTCTTTCCCGTCTTTTGTAATTCCGCTGTAAAATTTCTTAAACATGATCTGTCTGCTTGTAATAAGCTGTGCCAGACTCGATTTTAAAATATCCAATTCAAATGGTTTACTCAGATACATATCAGCACCGGAGTCTATACCTTCTAATCTGTCTTTTACCATTGCTTTTGCTGACAGCATTAACAACGGAATGTGACTTGTTTTTAGATCTCTTTTTATGTTTTTGCACAATTGCAGCCCATCCATTACCGGCATAATAACATCTGTAATTATTAAATCCGGTAATTTCTGAACAGCAAGTTCATAGCCTTTTTTACCATTTTCGGCAACAATAACTTTATATGATTTGCTTAGTTCATTTTTTAGATAATTTCTTAATTCAGAATTATCTTCAACAATCAAAACAGTGTATGGTTTTGTAGTTTCAACAATAGAATTGTCTATGGTTTGATTCGTGGGCTCCTCATCGTCAGATGGATGATTGACAGATTCAGACAGAAATTGATTTTTATTTTTTTCTATTTTAAAAACTTCTTCAGATACTTCACTTTTCTTGTAAAAAGATTTACCTAAAGGAAAGGTTACCGTAAATTTTGTGCCTTGTCCGACCTCACTTTCAACATTAATTTTGCCTTTATGCAGCTCAATAAATTCTTTTACAACCTCTAAACCAATTCCTGTGCTGCCATAGTACTCTTTATTCACATTATTGACTTGATAGAACCGATCAAAAATTCTTTTTAAATCTTTTTTGTGAATTCCTGAGCCGGTATCTGTAATTGTTATTGAAAAGGAGGGAACTTTATTTCCATCAATTAACAATGAATTATCGGCATCTGATTGAGCTGTAGAAATGGTAATAGAACCATTATCCGGAGTAAATTTAAAGGCATTTGAAATAATATTAAATAGTATTTTTTCTAACATTTTAGGGTCTAGCCAATCTTCAAGCTCATCAAATGCAGATTCGAAATTAATAGTAATATTCCGGGCAGCAGCTTCTTCATCAAAATAACCTATAATTCCTTGTGTAAATGCTACCACTTCGATTTTTTTGGCCTGAAGAAAAATTTTGTTGAACTCTAATTTGTTAAAATCCATAAGCTCATTGATTAGCCTGGAAAGCCTGTCGGAACTTTTGTGTACGATTTTTAATTTATTATGTATTTCAGGAGATAGATTTTTGCTTCTTAAAATATCTTCCAAAGGATTAATAATAAGTGTTAAGGGTGTCCTGAATTCATGCGAAATATTGGTGAAAAATTGTAATTTCTTATTGTTTAATTTCTCTGACTGAATGTTTTTTTCTTTTTCTAAAATTATGGCTTGTCTGGCTTTAAAACGATTTTGATACATTTTATTGAAGTAGATAAGTAAGAAAATTAAAACAGAGGAGTAGAGTAAATAAGCCCAGAAGGTTTTCCACCAGGGAGGCAGGATTTTTATTTTTAGTTCTAACAGAACATTGCTCCAGGACCCGTCTGCATTGGCAGATTTTACTTTAAAAACATAATTACCCGGTGCCAGATTGGTATAGGTTGCTGTTCTGTTATCTCCCACATAATTCCAGTCCTTTTCAAACCCCTGCAGATAATAAGCATATTGGTTTTTCTTAGAATAATTATAGCTAATTCCAACGTATTCAATTGTAAAAACAGATTGGGTATGGTTGAGGGTAATTTCTTTCGTCTGAGCAATTACTTTGGTTAACGGCGAAGTATCTTCATCTGGTTTTACGGACCGATTGAATAATTTGAAATCGCTGAAATACAATCTTGGTGCTTTCTCTGTTTTTTTGATCTCGTTAGGATTAAAAAAATTGACTCCCTCGTAACTGCCAAAATACAACTCTCCATTTCCATCCTTAAAAACGGCGTTATTGTTAAAGTCGTTATCAACAAGACCATCATCTTTATTAAAATTGGTGCTTTTTTTATTTTTAAAATCGAGCTTTGTTAATCCTGATCCGCCACTTACCCATAAAGAACCATTGTTGTCCGAAATTATGGCACGAACAGATTTTTCTTTAAAACCCGGAAAGTTATTATAGTTTGAAAATTTTTTGTTTTTTTTATTGTAGTTAAATAATCCTTCGCCATCTGTCCCTATCCATATTGTTTTATCGTTAGACTCATAAATTGATAAAATAGTCTGAATACTGTTATATTTTGTTTTGTCCCTGAACATGGCATCCCGCATTTTCGTCACTTTAAAATTGGAGTCGTCTTTTAAATTTACCTGATACAAGCCTAAGATTGTTCCTACCCACAAAACATTATCAGA
>JBDTNT010000315.1:0-3307 GCA_039933615.1 Flavobacterium sp.
AATAAATACCAAAAACGGCATTGACTTTTAGTTTAATGCCGTTTTTTTATACCCGTTTTTTGTTATATTTGTTTTAAACAAAAAAATAATTTATGTACCATTTTCTACAAAAATTCCATTCTGGCTGGGCTTACTTAGCATTGTTGCTTCTTTTAATTGCAGTTTTAAATGCTATTATCGGCTTTAGTTCAAAAAAAGAATTTACAGCAAAAGACCGAAAAATTGCTCTGTTTGCTTTAATCGGAACGCATACACAACTTTTAATAGGGCTAATTCTTTATTTTGTATCTCCTTTAGGCAAAGCCGCTTTTGGACAAATGTCTAATGCAGAACTTAGATTGACATCATTAGAGCATCCTTTAATAAACCTTATTGCTATCGCACTGATTACTATCGGATGGTCAAAACATAAAAAATTAATCAATAGCGAGGCTAAATTCAAAACTTTTGCTATTTATTACGGATTAGGATTATTGCTTATTTTAAGCAGAATCCCATGGAACCTATGGTTCTAAAAACCAATTAAAGCCCTAAAAAAATAGGGCTTTTTTTATCTCGGCATATTATTTGTACAAACTCCCCAAGTCTGAAAAAAAATAACCTATGAGAAGTAAAAAACACATTCTACTGACTACACTTACAATAACTTTTTTAAGTTGTTTTACTTATGTTATAAGCCAAACAAAACCAACAACAGAACAATCTAAGATTACACAGGATACTGTAAAAGCTGCAAGACCTGATTTACTTGCCATTCCGACAGATTCGATTTTTACAGATAAAGGTTTAAAATTAAAATTATACAAAAAAACGGCGCATGCCTCCTACTATGCAGACCGCTTTAACGGAAGAAAAACAGCAGACGGTAGCAGGTTCAACAATAGTAAATATACGGCAGCGCATAAAAAACTTCCTTTTGGAACAAGAGTGAAAGTAACAAATGAAGCCAACGGTAAATTTGTAATCGTAAAAATTACAGATCGCGGACCATTTGTAAAGACCCGCGAAATAGACCTCTCCAAAAGAGCCTTTATGGATATCACCAAAAGCAAAGGTGCCGGAGCTATGAAAGTTACAATTGAAGTGATAATGAATTAAAAAAAATCCCGCAATTGCGGGATTTTTTTTTAAACAAACTTTCTAATACTCATGATAATTCCCGTATGAATACCTTCATGATAACTAACGAAATTAAATGCATCCTCAAGAGTATTTAAATCAAATCCCATACTTGTCTTATAGGCATTGTAAGCAACGAAAGTTCCCGCTTCAAAATCTTTTATAGTTTGGTTTAAAGTAGAAGAAAGCAACTCTCTTACCTCATCGACCTCGGCCTGCGAAACATCGCCTTCCGGTTTTGTTCCTTTTCTGTATTTTAGAATAAAATCTTCTGTTACCAAAGTTGGCAAACCTGATAATTTATAGACTAAACTTTGCTGGGCTGCGATGCAGTGAGCAACATTCCAAATCAGATTATTACTAAATCCGTCGGGGATTTTATTTAACTGCTCTAACGAATGATTGTCCAAAATCTTCAGAAGAATGTCTCTTGCGGTTTTGTGCACTTCAAAAACTGAATTCATAATTTTAATTTTTTTATAAAATTAGCCTTTTTTATATTTCAAATGAATTTTCTTTGTAGTCAATTAAACTCAGAGATCATGAACAAAATATATTACCTCGCTTCTTGCGATACCTGCAGAAAAATCATCAAAAATTTACCAAAAGACCATAATTTGGTTTTTCACGATATCAAACAAAATCCGATAACAGAAGCGGAATTAGAGCAAATGTATGAGCTTGCCGGAAGTTACGAAGCGTTGTTCAGTAAAAAAGCGCAATTGTACAAATCAATGGATTTGAAAAACAAGTCACTGACAGAAGCTGATTATAAAAAATATATCTTAGAACACTATACTTTTATAAGCCGCCCGGTTTTTATTATTGATGGGAAAATTTTCATTGGTAACACTCAACCGAATATTCTTGCAATGACGAAGGCCTTAGGATATTAATACCGCTTAAATGTTCTAAAAGATTCAGATTTGCGTTAGGGATTACTTCACATTGTTTTTATTTTAATCGGAGTTCAGTGAATTTCATTTGAAACGGAAATCCTTTTTTTGAGCTTTTTCTGCTCAAAAAAAGATTGGGAGTGGATAGCCCGACCTAAGGAAACGGCAAGAGGATTTACAGAAAATCAGGTGCTAAAAAACGGCAACCTCTCACTGTGAATTTTTTAGTATCTTTGCGCCTTTATACTCAATTATATGATACAATCTATGACAGGGTTTGGCAAAGCTTCTTTGCAATTGCCTACTAAAAAAATTACCGTCGAAGTAAAATCCTTAAACAGTAAAGGTTTAGATTTAAACGTAAGAATGCCATCCCTTTACCGCGAAATGGAATTAGGCTTACGAACTTTTATCTCTACGAAACTTGAAAGAGGAAAGATTGATTTTGCGATTTACATCGAAAGTACTGCCGAACAAACTTCGACTAAAGTAAATGTTCCTGTTGTAAAAAACTACATCGCCCAATTACAGGAAGTCTATCCTGATGCTGATGTTACTGAATTAATGAAAATGGCAGTTCGTATGCCTGACACACTAAAAACAGAGCGTGAGGAAATTGATGAAAACGACTGGGAGCAGATTCAGGTTATCATTGAGGATGCGCTTCAAAACATCTTAAACTTCAGAAGAGACGAAGGGGAATCGCTTGAAAAAGAATTCAATCTTAGAATCGGCAATATTCGTCAATATATGAATGATGCTCTGGCACTTGATCCGGAACGTGTTCAGGCCATAAAAGACCGTCTGCAAACTGCAATTTCGGAATTGAAAGTCAACGTTGATGAAAACCGCTTTGAACAGGAATTAATCTATTATCTTGAAAAATTAGACATTACCGAGGAAAAAGTGCGTCTGACGAATCATTTGGATTATTTTTTAGAGACGATAAAAGGTACGGAAGCCAATGGTAGAAAATTAGGTTTCATTACACAGGAAATGGGCCGTGAAATCAACACTATGGGATCTAAGTCTAATCATGCCCAAATGCAAAAACTGGTTGTAATGATGAAAGATGAATTGGAGAAAATTAAGGAACAGGTTTTGAACGTACTTTAAAAAGCTGTACGCTGTAAGCCTTAGGCTGTAAGCAAAAAACATAAAGTTAAGAGCGCTTAAAGCATATCGCCTAAAGCCTAAAGCATATATTTAATGAACAAAGGAAAATTAATTGTCTTTTCGGCACCTTCGGGATCAGGAAAAACAACTATAGTAAGACATTTACTGGGGAAAGA
>JBDTNT010000316.1:0-2354 GCA_039933615.1 Flavobacterium sp.
TTTTGAAGCATTTTTGATTGTTTTAAATCCTGATAAAAACTAAACAAAGCATCATTAAGTTCGGTTAGTTTCCTTTCGTGAATCGATAACTGATTGTCGTGTGTATCAAAACCACCAAGTGAGGTATAATAGACTTTTGAATTCAAATTTCCTTTAATCAATCTTGCAATCCATTCGAGATTTTTAGACAATCCTGTTTTTGGATAGGTTATTTCGGCTTTAGATTTAGCCAAAGCTTTCTGGATTTCATCGGAACCTTCAGTAACCGAATTGGCAATCTTCCGAACAAAATCTAATTGTGGGTTTTCAGACAGCGTTACATTTTCTTCTTTATTGGATTTGATTTTAAAACGATTGGGATCTTTTACCGTTATCGAATTTGGTTCAATTCCTTTTAAAGCCAGATTATCAATCGAGTCTATATTGATTCCGGCTGTTGCCTGATGTTCTTTACACTGCAAATCTAAATAGCGTCCGAGCCAGCCTTCGTTTATATATTTGTTAGAATCTGTTGCAGTCTGCCATATTTCCTGACTTCTGAAATGAGATCGGATCGGTTCCGGATAACCTACATTCTGAATTACGGTTAAATCCCCATTTTGCTGCATTTGGGCAAAATCTTTTAAAGCCGGATGAAATGCCATCCCTTTATTTTTACTGACAACTACATCTTTACTCAAAGCAATTTTTGTCCTGTAATCATAATACAACGGATTTTCATACGGAATAAAAGTATTCAGTCCGTCATTTCCTCCGTTGAGCTGAACAAATACAACACATTGTTCTCCAACAACTAAATTACTTTGCGTACCATACGCATGCAAAAAATCAGGAAGCAAAAGCAATCCGCCGGTAAATGTTCCTGTTAACGTTATGAAATTTCTTCTGTTCATCGCTTTAAACTTCTAGATTAATTGATATTCCGGCAATTTTGAAATGTAATTGAACAATCGAATTACAGCAAAGTTTGCATGTTCCTCTTTTGGATCGAAATCATATTTCAGCAGATTCTCCATGTCTTTCTGCATCGATTCATTTACATTAAACAATAATCTGTTGGATAATTCTGTAATGATGGTTTTATTCGTTCCATCAGAATCAAAATCAATTTTTACGTCGATTTTCTCAAGTTCAGCTTTTGGCTGTTCACCTTCTCCACTCCTTGTATTTAAAATTTTCCTTGAAATAGCTCTTCCGCTGCAAAGCAAGTCAGAAGTATTATTTCGCTGTAAATATATTTGGGAAGTCAGCCATGAATTCCCACCGTCCCAGCCTTTTACATTAACCTGATTGTATAAATCCATTCCTTGCTGTCTCAGAAATAAAGCGACCATTGCATTATCGAAATCTTTTACTTCTAACTCATCAATAAGCTGAATAATATAAACTAACGGATCCTTGATTTTTTTTCCGGAATTCTCTTTAGCGTATTCTTCTATAAAAATTTTAGTCAGTAAAGGCTCCATTTCGAAGTTCTTCTTTCGAAAGTAATCACCATAATAAACCACCAATTCTTCAGACGGATTATCATAAACAAACCATTTCAGAATCTTTCGGGTTATTAAATAGGGAATATTCTTTTGTTCAAAAATAATATCAATTAAATCATCTGCTTTCCAATTTCCGGTTTTGCCGAAATAGGTTTTATCGGTATTGTCTTCGATGTGTTTTCGGTACACAGCTCCATCTTCTCCAAGATTCAACCCGGCTAAGGCCCGTGCGCCATTTTGAATATCACTTTCAGAATAATTTCCAATTCCGATAGTAAATAATTCTAGTAATTCCCGGCTTAAGTTTTCGTTGATTTTATCTTTTTTGTTATCGACATTATCCAGGTATTTCACCATAGCATTTGACTTTACAATTTGCTTAGTCAGCTCTTTGAAGTTTCCAAAAGCATTTTCGCGCAAAATCATATTGTGCTGGTATATCCAATAATTGACTTTTACTTTTTGTGAAGTGGAGACGAAATGATTGTGCCAGAAACAAACCATATTTTCCCGAAGCGGGAATTCATCCGTTCGCATTTTATCAATCCACCATTTTCGGAGTTCAATTCCGGAATAGATTGCTTTTTTCAGAATCTTCTTTTGAGCTTCTGAATCTGCATTTTTTATGGTTTGCTTTAATTCTTTTAATTCAGCAAGTGTTTTGGGATCGTCTTCAAGGAAAGCAGGAAGTTGTGTATCAACCTTTGAATCATAAGATTTATTCAGGAATTTTTCTAATCCTAAATTCTCGATTTCATTGGCTTCTTTTCTTGAGAAACCCAATCGTAATGACCAAAGATTACTTTTTTTCATAACAATAGGAATTATATAGGAATAAGACTTTTGTTTTTGGAAAAGGTTTAA
>JBDTNT010000317.1:0-5362 GCA_039933615.1 Flavobacterium sp.
AAAGCTACTTTCAAAACTGGTGACAAAGAAACTCCAGCTAGATTAGATGCTATTAAAGAAATCCTTAAAAACTATCCAAACGCAAAATTCAGCATTGAAGGTCACACAGATAGTGATGGTTCTGATAAATTGAACCAAAAACTTTCTGAAGAGAGAGCTACTGCTGTAATGAACGCTTTGATTGAAAGAGGTGTTAATGTGGATAACCTACAGTCTAAAGGTTTTGGTGAGTCTCAACCAGTTGCGACTAACAAAACTCCTGCAGGTAAAGCACAAAACAGAAGAACTGAAATTAAACACATTGGTTCTAAATACCAAGGTAAACTATAATTTACAGTTTAAATAAATACTAAAAGCCATTCTTAATTGAATGGCTTTTTTTATTTTTATCAAATGATAAATACTTCCTTTCTCGAAAAAATAGCAACTGTTATAATTCAGGATTATTCCGGTAAACTCGCTGAGACAACTATTATTCTGCCAAATAAAAGAGCAAAGGTTTTTTTAATTGAAGCTTTAAAAAAAGAAACTACTCATACAATCCTGTCTCCTGATATTATTAGCATAGAGGATTTTGTACAGGATGTCGCATCCATTCGATCTGTTGATTCAATTGAGCTTTTATTTGAGTTTTATGAAGTATATCTTTCTGTAACCGAAAAACAAAATCAGCAATCATTTGAATTATTTGCTAATTGGGCAAAAACACTTCTTCAGGATTTTAATGAGATTGACCGTTACTTATTAGAACCTTCTCACGTTTTGTCTTACCTGAAAGATATCGAAGATATCAAAAAATGGGGAATAGAAGTAGAAAATAAAACCAAGCTTTTAGAAAATTATATAGATTTCTGGAAACTTCTTCCATTATATTATGAGTCTTTATACAATCACCTGCTTCATAAAAGTATAGGATACCAAGGTTTGATTTACCGTGAAGCGGTCAATAATTTAAATCATTTTTCGAATACCATTTCAGAACGTAATTTTGTTTTTGCAGGATTCAATGCCTTAAATGCAGCTGAAGAAAAAATAGTACAGCATCTTTTGGCTTTAGATCAGGCTAAAATTTATTGGGATGTTGATCAGACTTTCTTGAATGATCCTTATCATGATGCCGGACTTTTTGTACGTCGTTTTAAAGAAAACTGGAAACACTATAAATCAAATCCTTTTGAGTGGATAGTTGATGATTTTTCACAATCAAAAAATATTCAGGTAATAGGAACTCCAAAAACGATTGGTCAGGCTAAATTGGCCGGAAGCATAATCGAAAAGATAGTATCTGAAAATCCAACAACATCTCTCGATAAAGTTGCCATTGTTCTGGGTGAAGAGAATTTATTGATGCCTGTTTTATATGCCTTACCTTCTTCGGTTGGAGCATTGAATATTACTATGGGATATTCAGGCAAAAATAATCCATCGCAGATATTGATTGCCAAGTTATTTAAGATGCATACAAATGCACTTTCCAGAAAAGGAGAAAGCTATGTTTTTTATTATAAAGATGTATTGGATATTTTGACGCATCCATTGGTTGAACCTTATGCAAATGCAGGTAATCTAGTTAAGATCATAAAAGAAAACAACTATACTTTTATTACTCATAACAGATTGTTTGAACTCAATTCTAGTGTGTCGGATCTTTTTAAATTGCTTTTTCAAAAATGGGAGAACGGATCAATAGCAGTTCTCGAAAATATAACAGCTCTTTTACTCGTAGTAAAAGAAAATTTCAGCAATGACAATGAAGAGGAAAAGATTGCTAAAGCCTTTGTCTTTGCCATTTTTAAAGTGATTAATAAACTGATTAACTATTATTCCAAACATAAGCATATTGATAATATTGATACGCTGTATGCGATTTACAAACAGGTTATCGATGTGGCTGAAGTTTCTTTTGAAGGAGAGCCTTTAAAAGGATTGCAGATTATGGGGGTTCTTGAAAGTCGTGTTTTAGATTTCGATACCGTAATTGTTACTTCTATGAATGAAGGAAAATTTCCTGCAGGAAAATCCCAAAATTCATTTATTCCATATGATGTTAAGAAGGAATTAGGATTGCCTACTTTTAAAGAAAAGGACGCTATTTATACTTATCACTTCTATCATTTGTTGCAGAGGGCAAAAAATATCTATCTGATTTATAATACGGAAAATGATGGTTTAGATGCCGGTGAGCGCAGTCGTTTTATCACACAGTTGGAGGTCGAAAAGCAAGTAAAACATAATCTTACTTTTGATATTTATAATCCTGTTTTGCCAACAACGGCTTATAAGCCAATGGTGGTTCCAAAATCGGAAGCTGTTATGAATCGGTTAAAAGAAATTGCCGAGACCGGTTTTTCTCCATCTGCTTTGACAAGCTATATCCGAAATCCGATTGAATTTTATTTTCAGAAAATCCTTCGAATCCGGGAAGTGGAAGAAGTAGAAGAGAATATTGCCCTAAATACACTTGGAACTATTATACATGAAACTTTAAAAGCATTATACGATCCTTTTGTAGATAAATTTATTTCTGAAGCTGATATAACAAATTGCTTTAAATTACTGGATGGGGAAGTGCTAAGACAATTTAAGGTGGTTTATAAAGAGGGTGAAATTAAAAAAGGACGTAATCTGCTTGCTTTTGAAGTCGCAAAACGTAATGTTTCTAATTTCCTGAAAATGGAACTGGATTCGATTGTAAACGGTGATGCAATTAAAATCATTGCTTTAGAAAAAACATTCGAACGTAAATTTAATCATCCTAGTTTGCCATTTCCGGTTTTAATCAAAGGGAACGTCGACAGAATTGAGTTGCGAAACGGAAAAATAAGAATTATCGATTATAAGACAGGAAAAGTTGAAAAAACAAATGTAGTACTGAAATCATGGAATGGATTGACTCAGGAGCTTAAAAACGACAAAATTATTCAGGTTTTGGCGTATGCTTTTATGTTTGAGGAACATGCGGGAGCAATTCCTATGGAAGCCGGTATTATTTCCTTTAAAAACTTAAAGTCAGGATTTCTTCCATTTGGATTTAAAGAAGAGAAAGAACTGGATACAACGGTCACAAAAGAAATCCTGAGGAATTACCTGGAAGAAATAGCTGTGCTGCTAAATGAAATTTTTGATGCTACTATCCCATTCGAAGAAAAAATAAATTAGACAATCATTAGAAAGTTCCACAACATATTCGAGTTTTTTAAAACAACCCTGGCTATTAATTTGGCTGTTTGTGCAATCGCTGTTGTTTTTGGTGGCTTTGATTATTTTTTTATCTACTTCCTGAGTTTTGGTTTTCTGATGAGTTTAGGCTTTAAAGAACTCTACAGAAAAGAGTCTTATTTGTTTTATCGGAATAACGGAATTCATAAAATGCAGCTTTTTGTGTATAGCTATATTTTGACTTTTCTGGCTGCTGTTGGTTTTGCATTCATCCTTTTTTTAATAAAGAAATTAATTTGAAAAAACATGTTTTAGAAGTCGATGGAATACAGAAAAGTTTTAAGGAAAGACTTGTTCTCTCTAATATTTATTTGAAATGTGAGACAACAGAAATTATAGGTTTGCTTGGGAGAAATGGTTCCGGAAAATCTACTTTGTTTAAGATTATTTTCGGAATTGAATCTGCTTTAAACAAGAGTATCCGTATCGACGGAGTTTCAAAAAACCTTGCTGTAGATGTTTATAAAGACATTAGTTATTTGCATCAGGAAAAGTTCATTCCAAATCATTTATCTGTCAGGAAGACGATTTCATTATCAGTTGAAAAGGAAAAGATAAACACTTTTTGTGATGACAGACATATTCTGGCTCTTTTAAATAAAAAAATAAAGCACTTGTCCGGTGGGGAATTACGCTACCTTCAAATTAAAACAGTTCTTTTTAATCCCACCAAATTTGTTTTACTGGACGAGCCTTACAGCGGATTATCACCCCTTATGATTGATCTGGTGAATGCGCTTATTGTAGAAAATTCAAAATTTAAAGGCATAATTATTACAGATCATAATTATGAAAATGTAATCAGGATTTCAACCAGGTTAATTTTGTTGAAAGATGGTAAGTCATATAATATAAAAGAAAAAGCTGAACTTGTCTGGTAACAAGTTCAGCTTTTTTTGTACGTAGTTTTTAACTGAATATTTTTTTAAAGAAACCCTTCTTTTTTTGTTCTTGAGGTTCGTCATTGTTTGTTTTTCCGTTTTCAATACGAAATTTTCGAAACTTTTTCAGTTTTAAATTTAGGTCCTGGCGTAATTCGTCTACATTTTTCATTTGAAAATTTTTTTACAAATTTAGCGAAAACTTCCTTTAAACCGGCTTATAGCTGTGTCTGACTGAATCATTTGAGTTTTATTGAAATTATTGTTGTAATAATGGTTAAATCTCTCTTTTCTGTTAATTTTTTTTGCAGAATTTATTTAAAAAATACTTAAAAACTAAACTATAAATAAAAGTAACTCAGACGATTAGAATGGTTGTTTTTTTAACAAGTGTTTATGATACAATTATGTTTATTGAAAATATCTTTGAAGATTCTTTAAATTTTATAATTAAAATATGGTTGATTTAAATACACTGGTGACGGAAACCGGAGCGGAATCCGGATTGATTTTTAATATAGATGGAATTTTGGTGGAATCAGTTAATCTTCAATATGATGAAAATATAGCTGCAATGATCGGGATGATCTTAAAGATGAGTTCAGAAATGTCTGAAGACATTAAAAATGGCGATTTGAAACAGCTAATGATTAAGAATGAGAATGGTATTGTGGTGGCGAATAGGGATTCGGACGATACTTGTGTAGCTCTTCTTTCTAAGGATATAAGTAAAATGGGTCTATTGCTTCGGAAAATGGATACTATTTTCAAAAATTAATTTTAAGACTATAAAAACATGTCAGATTTTTTACAGAATTTCCAAAATGATCTAAAGCAAAATGTCAATGGATTTATTGCCGTTTCAATTACTGAAATAGAAACAGGAATGTCTTATTGCTCTCTTTCTTTAGATCCAAATTTTGACCCGGAATTAGCATCTGCTTATAACTTAGAAGTTGTAAAAGCAAAAATGAATGCAATTAAAGCGTTAGGGTTAAATCAAAAAATTAATGATATATTGATTACACTTACAGACCAGATACATATTTTAGATGTTTCTGAAGATGGAAATTACTACATTTATCTGGCAGTTGATGCTAAAAAGGCGAACTTAGGATTGACAAGAGCAACTTTGTCTAAATTCAAAAAAGATATTATCTCAAAACTATAATATAACTTTTGCCCTGATAATGAGAAAAAGGCTGTTTCAAATTTTTTGAACAGCCTTTTTTGCTTTTATAAGTTTTGATTTATTTAAAAAA
>JBDTNT010000318.1:0-3455 GCA_039933615.1 Flavobacterium sp.
AGATACTTTTGTCAGCCTTTTTTATACCTTGATATTAGGTAGGTATTAATTTTTAACACATAGGCACATAGATTTCATACTTTGAAGAATATTTAAATTATGCTATTCTTCACATAGCTCTGGAAAAAAAATTAAACCGTTTCAACTTCCTGTATTTCCACAGTACTGCTTCTTCTCTGAATGAGAACAACAGTAATAATCATACCTATAATTGACATTCCAACACCAATAAGATTTGGAGAAGCGTAACTATATCCGGCTATAAGCGGCAGACCGCCAAGGAAAGCACCTAATGCATTTCCGATATTAAAACTTCCCTGCAATGACGCGGACGCAATCATTTCTGCATCCTTCGCAGTACGGATCATCAGCATTTGAATCGGTGCGATAACAGAAAATGAAATAGCTCCCGTTAAAAACGTAAAGAACAAAGAAGCGTATTGATTGTAGGAGAAAAAATAAACCAAAATCAAATCGATGGACATGACAAACAACAGAGCCAATGTAGTCGGTGCAGGAGAAAACTTATCCGCCAGCTTACCTCCCAGAAAGTTCCCTACAACCATTCCGAAACCTGCCAGAATCAAAATATACGAAACATCTTCAGGAGAAAATTTCGACACATTAATCAAAAGCGGGGCGATGTAACTTATCCAGGCAAACAACCCTCCAAAACCAATTGCCGTAATTCCGATAATCAGCCAGGCATCTATTTTCTGGAAAAATTTCAATTGTGTTTTCATATTTACTTTTTGATTATTCTCCAGATTTGGCATCCATAAATAGATAAACAAAAGAGTAAGCAAACCGACAATAGCAATTAATATAAAAGTATACCGCCAGATAAAATGGTGACCAATATACGTTCCGATCGGCACTCCGATAAGATTAGCCAGTGTCAGACCCGAAAACATAATGGCGATTGCCTGTGCTTCTTTCCCTTTGTCTGCCAAACGGCTTGCGACAACTGCTCCTACTCCAAAAAAAGCACCATGAGGTAATCCGGAGAGAAATCTCGAAGCGAACAAAAAATTATAGTTGGGTGCAATAATCGAAAGAGCATTAAAAACCGTAAGCATCAAAGCTAAAATCAAGAGCATTTTTTTTGGAGCAAAATTTCTACCCAGAATTACTAATAAAGGTGCTCCAATTACAACTCCAAGTGCATAAGCCGAAATTAAATATCCGGCAACAGGAATGGTAACTTTCATATCTGAGGCAATATCAGGCAATAAACCCATCATAACAAATTCGGTAATACCGATAGTTAAACCACCTAATGATAGCGCAATAAGACTTTTTTTCATTTGTTTTTACAAGAAAGGAATAGATTTTCTATGGTGCAAATTTACATAAGCTTTAGAAAAAAATAGTTGTACATTTGCGATATAAACTTGTATATTTAAGTTATGCCAAAATTAAATCAATTTGAAACGCTTTTAATCGATGAATTCGAAGATGAGAAATTCCATCTTCCGCCGCACACTCATACGTATTATGAAATCATTTATATAAAAAAGGGAAATGGAATCCATCATCTAAACAACAACCTGTTACCTTATAAAACAGGTGATTTATTTGTGATTTCGCCCGATGACGAGCATTATTTTGATATAAAGAAAAGCACACGTTTTTTCTATATTAAGTTCACTGACAATTATTTTAATTCCAAACAAAACCTTACCTGTGATGAATTTTTGGTTCACACACCGGAAAGTTTCATGCGGGATAAAACACTCAAAGAAACCGTTTTGAAATTAGATGATCCGTGTAAAACGATTTTAAAAAATACAATTGAAAACATCGCCGCTTACAATTGCAAAACCGATGTTTCGAATTCTCCAATACTATTTTATCAGATTCTTTCTATTTTTGGATTGATTAAAGAAACAATGCGCGGAATGAATCTGGTCGTGAAAGGGAATTCTATTGACAACGAGCAGATTACTTCTTACATCCATCAGAACATCTACCAGCCGAAACTGGTTCAGATAAAAGTAATTGCAGACCATTTTAATATTGCCCAAACGTATTTCAGCGCTTATTTCAAAAGGACTTTTGCCATTAGTTACCGGGATTACATTCATAATTTACGGACAACACTGATAGAAAAACGTTTTCAAAACGACCAGCTGCCAGTCAAACAAATTGCCTATGAATTTGGTTTTACCGATGAAAGCCATCTATCCAATTATTTTAAGAAAAGAAAGAACATGAAACCTACAGATTTTAGAAAGCTTTAGTTATTGAAATCTTAAAAGAGTACAGACCTGAATATTTTTATCTAAATTTGTAGCACAAAACGAATTTTCCTTGAGAAAAAAAGCCTTCATATTATTTCTACTGTTAACGATTGGTTTCTTCCTGATGCCAGTTTCAGGTTTTGCCTGTGGAAATAATACGGGTAAAAGTTCTCCCAAAAAAGAAATTACTACTGAGAAAAAGGAAAAAGACTGCTGTAAAAAAGATTGTTGCAAAAAAACAAGCTCTTCTAAAAAACAGAAACATGACTGCGACGGAAAATGCAGCCATACCAATTGCACTACCTCTTCTTTACAATTTAGCATTCCTGCTTCAAATGATTTTGACCTTCAAAATAATGTTTTCAATTTCTCAATAGAAAAACCTGTTTCCTATTATAATGAAGCTGGCATTTCTGATGGTTTCACTTCGATCTGGTTACCCCCTAAAATAAAATAACTGCATTTGTGACAGCCAAAATTGGGTCTTGTCTAAATGCTCATTTATCAAAATCTCACTAAGGCTGTATGAGAAAACTTTGCGCCTCGGTGTCTTTACGAGAAACCAACATTCAATAAAAAACTCAAAAGGAAATCTATTCCTTTAATAAAATAACATCAAATGAAAAATTCAATAACAGCTGTTTTAGCAGCAATCACAATAGTATTATCTGTAAATACAAGCATAGCAAACGAAGTAAAATCTCAAACAACAACAGAAGATGTTCAGGAATCCAATCAGCTGAAGCCTGTTTTTGACAATTATTTTGCTATGAAAGATGCATTGATCAAAAGCGATGCAAAAACAACATCGGCAAAAGCGGCTAGTTTATTAACTGCAATCGGTGCCGTAAAAATGGATAAATTAAAAACTGAAGAACATAACGTTTGGATGAAAGTCATGAAAAAAATGACAGCTGATGCCAAATCAATTTCATCGAATCAGGATGTTAAAAAACAACGAGAGACTTTTAAATCTTTATCTAAAAATACCTATGAGCTTATTAAAGCTTCAAATCCAACAGAGACCGTTTACTATCAATATTGTCCAATGGCAGATGCGAATTGGTTAAGCAAAGAAAAAGCAGTTAAGAATCCATATTACGGTTCTTCTATGCTGACTTGCGGAAATGTGGTAGAAACTATAAAATAAAAATGACGCTCTATATCAAAAACATGGTATGCAGCAGATGTAAAATGGTTGTGAAGTCTGAG
>JBDTNT010000319.1:0-1622 GCA_039933615.1 Flavobacterium sp.
AGTACTAAAATGAGGTTGTTCTTTTGTTACCTCCTTATTTATTTCTACTTCATTTTTACATGAAAAAAGCACAAAACTTATTAAAAACAAAACAAGAAATTTTCTCATATTCTTATAATTAAATCCATAAAAAAACGCTCCGTAAATATAAACTTTCGGAGCGTTTTAATAACAAATTATTTTTTTGAAAAATTAAGATTTTACTAATTTGTCTTTTTTAATTTTTGAAGAATTACTTTTAGCCATAGAACTCTTAGTCTGTAAATCATCTAAAACATTTAATGCTTCTTCTACATAAACATCTTTTGATAATGCCTGGTGCCATGCTTCTCTTTTCTCTTTTAAAGTAGCGTCACTTTTAATTTCAATTTCTTCATAAGGCAAAGACTTAAACACTAAATTATTTTTATAGTCTGAAATTGGTTTGTATTTTTTACCTTCATTTTCAACCTGTTCCTGAGTCGCTTTAAAGCTTGTAATATTCAAACTATAGGTATTCTCTTTGCTCTTAACATCAATCCATTTTGCGTTGTCTTCAATTAATTTAAATTGAGCATTTTGAGCAATTCTGCTTACACTGTTCGCTATAGCCTGATTGAATTTTTCATTTGAAGTCCAAGTGCTGTAATCGGCTGGATCTATTTTATCCCACGGCATTGCATTATCAATATCACGCTCTCCCATTTTCAGATAAGCGTAACGATCCGGCATAACAACATCACTATGAACACCTTCTAATTGAGTTGAACCTCCATTAATTCTGTAAAACTTTTGGCCGGTTATTTTCAAAGCACCTAAATCACCATAACTTGCATTACGAACAAACTGATTCAGATCAAGTACATTTTGCACAGTTCCTTTTCCATAAGTTTGCTTACTTCCAATAATAACTCCGCGTTTGTAATCCTGGATTGCTGCAGCCAAAATTTCAGATGCAGAAGCCGAGAAACTGTTTACCATAATTACTAATGGTCCATCCCACTCGATTTTTTTATCTTTATCGTATAGAACTTCTTTCTTTTTACCTGCTGATTTTACCTGAACGATTGGCCCTTCCTGAATAAACAAACCGGCAATATCAACTACTGTAGATAAAGATCCGCCTCCATCATCACGAACGTCAAGCACAATTCCGTTAATATCTTCTTTTTTAAGTCTTTCAACTTCAAGAGCGATATCTTTTCCGGCGTCACGGCCATCTTTATTTTCAAAATCAATATAAAATTTAGGTAAATAGATTACTCCGTATTTCAATCCGTTTTTCTCAACAATACTGGATTTAGCGTACGTTTCTTCAATTTCAACTACATCTCTGATTATAGAAATAATTTTAATACTACCATCAACTTTCTTAACGGTAAGTTTAACTTCTGTTCCTTTATGTCCTTTAATTTTCTTTACAACATCATCCAAACGCATGCCTACAACATCTACAGGCTCTTCGTTTCCTTGTGCTACTTTCAAAATTAAATCACCTGCTTCCAGTTGTTTTCCTTTCCAGGCCGGTCCGCCGGAAATCAGCTCATCAATCTGAGTAAAGTCATTTTTCTTTGTCAGCCTTGCTCCGATACCTTCCAGTTTTCCACTGATGTTAACATCAAAACGATCTTTTTCTTCCGGGG
>JBDTNT010000320.1:0-2422 GCA_039933615.1 Flavobacterium sp.
GGTCTTCCTACTATCGCAACAATATTATTCATTTTTTTGAATTTTAGATTTTAGATTCCAAATTTTAGACTTTAGTTTCCTAAAAACCCATCACTTATAATTCCAAAATACAGTATTTTAATTTTTTGCAAAGGTAGTTAAAAAAGTGGCTGAGTCACTAAGATACTAAGTTGCAAAGTTTTTTATTATTTTCAGGAGCTATTTCCAGCTATCATTCCAATCTTTTTTATTGTAGAAAAAACAATAAAAAAGGATTTTCCTTTCTATCTGGGCTAAGGCTTCAAGGTATCAAGAACTTCTTGAGTTATCAGTTAAACAAATCAACGATTAAACAAATAACCAAATCAACTTCTATTGATTATAACCAAAACGTTTCAACATATTGGCATTACTTCTCCAGTTTTTATTCACTTTCACCACTAATTCGATGTGAATTTGTTTTCCAAAGAATTTCTCCAAATCAGCACGAGCTTCTGTACCTACTTTTTTCAAAGCTGCCCCTTTATGACCGATAATAATTCCTTTTTGAGTTTCGCGTTCTACCATTATAATAGAACGAATGCGAATAATATTTTCGTCTTCAAAAAATTCTTCCGTTACAATTTCAACTGCATACGGAATTTCTTTGCTGTAGTTCAACAAGATTTTCTCACGAATGGTTTCGTTTACAAAAAAACGTTCTGGTTTGTCTGTTAATTGATCTTTTGGATAATAGGCTGGTGATTCTGGTAATAAGGATATAATTCTTTGAAAAACTTCGGGAACATTGAAATTCTGCAAAGCCGAAATGGGAAAAATTTCTGCATTCGGCACTTTCTCTGTCCAGAAACCTACTTGCTGTTCCAATTGTTCCTGATTGGAGTTGTCAATTTTATTCAACAACAACAAAACAGGAATTTTAGAATGGATAATTTTATTAAAAAAAGCTTCGTCTTTTAAATCCTGCTCTCCGATTTCGACCATGTAAATCAAAATATCCGCATCTTCAAAAGCCGATTTTACAAAATTCATCATCGATTCCTGCATTTCATAAGCGGGCTTGATAATTCCTGGTGTATCCGACAAAATTAATTGAAAATCTTCGCCATTTACGATTCCAAGAATACGGTGGCGTGTTGTTTGTGCTTTTGATGTAATGATAGACAATCTTTCGCCAACGAAAGCGTTCATCAATGTGGATTTGCCCACGTTTGGATTTCCAATGATATTTACAAAACCTGCTTTATGTGTCATAATATGTGTAATTTGAATCAAGAGCGTGCTGATTTGAATTCGTTTTCATTATCAAATTCCTTAAAAAACCTCTATAAGGTACTGAGGTCAACTCCTTTATTTCTTGATGTTTCGGGCACAAAGGTACGATGGAATACCATAGCATCCATAAGAATTACCGACTTTTTTTCAACCCCTAAAAACCTACAAACTGATGCAGAGGCTTTTATACAAAAAAGGCCGTCTTTTACAGACAGCCTCTTAAATTTTAATACGTTTTGTTTGTTAAGCCGTATTTATGCTTCATCTTTTGTATTACGAACCAAACTTATACCCGTCATAAAAAACACAAAACCAAGTACACCGTAAACAATAAGTGCCTTTATATCCCTTGTATCTCCTGTTGTATTGGTAAAAACCACAGCGGTATAAATAAGACCCGCTATACCAAGAATAGTGAGCAAGGCTCCAAAAATTCTTTTTAAATTCATAATATTTAATTTAATGGTTATTTGTAAGATAATTTATTTCAAAAACAACTTCTATACTTGTAGAAAGTATAATAAATTATCTTATATATTTTTTCTGCACATTGCCATTTAAATTTTGGATTTAAATTCCAATAACAGCATCACAAAGGTGTAGCAATAGCGATGAAAATTTATTATACAATTCTGTGTAAGAGTTGTAGTATTCACATCTTTTTGAATCCAATCTAGACAATTGTGCAACTATAAATAAATCAAGGGAATAGAACCAATACCAGATTTTTTTAGAATTGGCATTGGATATGTCGAATTTATATGTATCTTTGCACCCGAAACATCGCGGGATAGAGCAGTAGGCAGCTCGTCGGGCTCATAACCCGAAGGTCACAGGTTCGAGTCCTGTTCCCGCTACTAGAAAAGCTTCAGAGAAATCTGGAGCTTTTTTCATTTATAGAAATTAAATCCCAAAATCATAGAGGATTCATTTTTGATCTAAAGCAAAAAAAGACCAAACATTCTTAAATGTTGATCTTTTTAATTTATTTGTATGATTTACTGCTGTAAAATAGGAGAAAATTAGTGTCCGTCAAATTCTCTGCGGTTGTAAAAAGCATCATCGTCACTATCAGAACTATTGCGGGACTTATCATCAGGATAGTAGGAATCGAATACTTTTCTTTCATAATTCCTGTCAAAGTTTTGCTGCTGATTGTATCTTGTTG
>JBDTNT010000321.1:0-13382 GCA_039933615.1 Flavobacterium sp.
TCGAAAATGCTTTTAAACATGCTGATTTGCAAAGTGCCGATGCTTTTATTTCGGTGATTTTTGAGTTTAAAGACAATGCTTTTTTTATGACGGTTTCGAATAAAATTTCCGATAAAAAAGTACTCAAAAAAGAACGAAGCGGTTTCGGACATTCGACTTTAGAACACCGACTGCGGATTATTTATAAAAACAACTTCAAACTCGAAAGGTTTGTAGAAAATGATACTTACATTGCTCATCTAAAAATTGATTTACTTGAATACAAAACTGAAATGCTTGCTACTGGACGATGAGTTGCCCGGATTGATGTATTTGAAAATGCTTTGCGAACAAATTGAGGAAATTGAAATTGTAAAGACATTCAATAATCCGGAGAAACTTCTTGCTGAGATTCCGAATATCGATTTTGACCTGTTGATTTCAGATATCGAAATGCCGGGAATCAACGGACTGCATCTGGCAGAAATGTTACAGGATAAATTAGTGATTTTTTGTACTGCCTATAAAGAATATGCTGCCGACGCTTTTAATATCGATGCAGTAGATTACATTACAAAACCGGTAAAACTGGAGCGTCTGGAAAAAGCAATCTCAAAAGCTTCAGAGCGATTTCATAAACCGGATACTTCCAAAAAATTTATTCAGCTAAATACGGACAAAGGAAAAACCCTGTTGTATTTTAATCAGATTCAGTACATTAAAACAGCAGTTGGTGACAGTCGTGATAAAATGGTCCTTCTTACTGACGGCAGTTTTATGAACTTAAAAAATGTTAAATTTGATACGCTTTTAAAAGAATTACCGGAAGCTGATTTCTTCCGGATCAACAAAAAAGAAATTGTTGCGGTAAAAGCCATTAAATTTTTTAACCATAACGAAATCGTTTTGCATCATTTGGAAAAAAAGGAGAAAAACAGCACGCTTTTATTAAGTGAAACTTACCGTGCGGACTTTCTGAAAAAGGTAAAAATCTAACTTATTACAAAGTTTTCCGTACTTGTTACATGGATTGAAAATTAGGTTTGCATTTACTTTTTCACTTAGAAATCACTTCTGATATTTGCCCCATTAAATTTAAAAAACGGGTTATGAATAACATAAAAAACTCACTGTTTTACGTTACAATTATTGGAGGTTTTACAGCTTTGATATATTGGGTGATTTCTAAAGGCGCTTCACTTGAAGTTGGCCGTGGAATCGTTCAGAAAAAAATAGAAAGTAATCATTGGAATGATTTTTTGCATTCTATGGTGGATAATTTACAGCATCCTCTGGCAATTCTGTTAGCTCAGATTGTCACGATTATTTTAGTTGCCCGTTTGTTCGGATGGTTTTTTAGAAAAATCGGTCAGCCATCTGTAATCGGTGAAATGATTGCCGGAATTGTTTTAGGGCCGTCTTTGGTCGGAATGTACTTTCCGGAATTCTCAGCAGCTTTGTTTCCAAAAGAATCGTTAGGGAATCTGCAATTTTTAAGTCAGATTGGTCTGATTCTGTTTATGTTCGTAATCGGAATGGAACTGGATTTAAAAGTGCTTAAAAACAAAGCGCACGATGCCGTTGTGATCAGTCATGCCAGTATTGTTATCCCGTTTGCTTTGGGATTAAGTTTAGCGTATTTTATTTATCACACTTTCGCCCCAATCGGAGTTGAGTTTTCTTCTTTCGGATTGTTTATGGGAATCGCCATGAGTATTACGGCATTTCCTGTTCTGGCGAGAATTGTGCAGGAGCGCGGCATGCAAAAAACAAAATTGGGAACTATAGCGATTACTTGTGCTGCAGCTGATGATATCACAGCCTGGTGTATCCTGGCAGTTGTAATTGCAATTGTAAAAGCAGGTTCATTTACAAGCTCTTTATATGTTATCGGTCTGGCTATTTTGTATGTAATTATAATGCTGAAAATAGTTCGTCCGTTCCTGAAACGTGTTGGGGATTTAAATTCAACCCGCGAAAGTCTGAACAAACCAGTTGTTGCTATTTTCTTTATTACACTTTTATTCTCGGCTTACGCTGCTGAATTAATCGGAATCCATGCGTTGTTCGGAGCTTTTTTAGCGGGAGCGATTATGCCGGAAAACAATAAGTTCAGAAATATTTTTATCGAAAAAGTAGAAGATGTTGCGATCATAGTTTTATTGCCCTTATTCTTTGTGTTTACTGGATTACGTACACAGATTGGTTTGTTAAATGATCCATACTTGTGGAAAATTACAGGCTTAATTATTGCCGTTGCCGTTGTGGGTAAATTTCTTGGGAGTGCATTGGCGGCCAAATTCGTTGGACAAAGCTGGAAAGACAGTCTGGCTATCGGAGCTTTAATGAACACTCGTGGTTTAATGGAACTGGTAGTGCTGAATATCGGTTATGATTTAGGTGTTTTGTCTACAGAGATTTTTACCATGATGGTAATTATGGCTCTGGTGACCACTTTTATGACCGGACCGGCTTTAGATTTTATAGGTTTTATTTTTAAAGAAAAAATAACGGCAATTCCACAGGAGATAGGAAACAAGAGTAAATTCAAGATCCTGCTTTCGTTTGCTACTCCGGAAAAAGGTAAAAAATTGTTGAAGATTGCCAACAGTTTAGTCAAAAAACAACCCGATAATTCTATAGTTACAGCGATGCATTTGTCATTGAGTACTGAAGTGCATTCATTTGATGTGAAAGATCATGAGCGTAAAATGCTGGTTCCGGTTATTGAAGAATCAGAACGTCTGAACCAGAATATGGTGAGTATTTTTAAAGTGACAAATGATATTGATACTGATATTATTGAAACGGCAAACCAAGGGGAATATGATTTGTTATTGGTAGGATTGGGACAGTCTATTTTTGATGGGACTTTACTTGGGAAAATCCTCGGTTTTACCACCAGAATCGTAAACCCGGACCGTTTGATTGATAAGTTTACCGGAAAAGAAGGTTTATTTGAAAATTCACCTTTTGATGAAAGAACACGTCATATCATTGCTAAAAGCAAAATGCCGGTCGGAATTTTTATCGATAAGGAATTAGAGGAAGTAGATCAGATTTTTATGCCGATTTTTAGTAGGGAAGATGCTTTCTTAATTGAATATGCTAAAAAACTGATCAATAATAATGGTTCTCAAATTACCGTTCTGGATGCAAGTGGTGAAGTAAAAAGTACCCGCGATATTCAGGAAACAATTCGTTCGATAGAGCAAATTGCCCCAAACCATATCATGATTATGAATGACAGAACGATTAAGAAAGAATTTTTAGAAAGCCAGAACCTGATGATTATTAGTTTAGACAGTTGGAAAAAACTAATTGAATCGCAAAGTACCTGGCTCAATAATACGCCTTCAGTTTTGATCTTGAAACCATAAACGGAGGAAGAAATTCCAATAATTTAAAAATCCCAAATTCCAATCGTAAAATTGGAATTTGGGATTTTTTTTCTTTTTATTCGCATCTGTTGTCATTTCGACGTGTGATTTCTCCTCAAGTCGAAATGACAAACTAAACTTGGAATTTAAACTTAAAGTCCTAAATCCAGAACGTAAGATATTTTAACGGCAATATTGTCGTCAAATCTCGGTAGCTGATTGGGGCCATATCTGTAAAATCCTCCTAAACCAATTCCTTTATAGATTTTGTTTAATTCGATTCCGGATTCAAAGAAACCCCTGTCCAGTGTTTTGTAAACAGGTCCGACATGTTGTTGCGGATTTTTCATATTTCCCCACGCCATTCGGGTCACTAATACCAATGATGGCCGGACTTTTCTCATGATTTTGATTCGGTCAAAACCATGTTTGATTTGAAACATCACATATTGACTGGAGAAAAATTCATTAAAAAACATAGTTTCAAAACTGTTTCGTCCCGAAAAAGTAATACGCTGCACAATTGTTTCTTTTGTTAAGTTATTCGGAGCCGTGTTGTACAAATGCGTAATCGGCACATCACCAAAGGCATAACCTCCCTGAAGCAACAAACTTGTTTTTTGTCCATTGAGGTATTTTTTTTCGTATTCGGTTTTGAAATCTATTTTGCCAAAGTTAAAATCGTTTTCCATGACATCCGGCAGCGATTGTGTGTATTGAAAAGTAAATCTCGGAAACCTTTTGTCCGATTCTGTTCTTCCGGTCGGCGTTTGCATAAAATCACTAAACGGCGCCCAGACGATTGATAACATTGCAGTTGTCATGATGTAACTCGAATACAGTTTTCTGTCTAGATTAAAAAGATAATCAAATTTTGGCACAATTGCATTCCTTGAGAATTCTAAAACGGCTTCGGTCTTTGGGATAATTTTGGTCTGAACATTGGCTCTCCATCCGGTGTATTGATAAAAAGTACTAATGTTAATCGGACGTGGGTCATAAATTTTAAAAACGCGTTTGTCAACAGCAAAAACGGTACTTGCAATTTCCCGTACATCATCCATATAATAAGCGTTAAACCAGGTATTGGTATTTTTGTCTAGCAAAACTCCTGCGCCGGTGCTGTATTTAAAAGCGCCATCTTTAGTTCCGTAAGCTGTGTAGGCTTCAATGCGGAAACTTTTGGAGAAACGATCGTTTGTAATACCGCCAAGACCAAGTCTGAAACCTTCGTAATTGTTGTAACTGATGATTTTCTTTAAATCAAGATCGATCGGGCCGATCGGGTAGAATCCATTGATGATTTTTCGGCCAATTCCCAGACGTTTTTCGACTCTTTTTTTGATTGAAAGACTATCAAGCAGTAAATAGGTTTTCTGGCTTCGTAAATCGAGGTTTTCTTTTCGGTACTCATCCCAGAAAGCTTCGGGCTTTTTGCTGGCATCTTCTTTAATTTCGATATAAAGTGCCGGATTTTTTATCTGTGGACTGGTATTGTAATGAATGTCGAAGTTGTTGCTTTCGGAAAGTAAATAAGTAAAATCGGAAGCTACTTTTTTTCTCGGCTCGAAACTGTCATCCGCATCTGCATCAAACTGAATGGTTCCGCCTAAAATTTTAATATCCTCGTCGTTTTTACCTTTTACAATTTTGAAGGTTGTATTGCTTTGAAACCATATTTTTTCGTTGGGAACATATTCGAATTCATGGATTCCACTAATATCCAAAACGCCCTTTATACGCATTACCGCTTTGGCTACGGCAAAATTCTCCTGATCGATATATAAGACCCCTTCTAATCCTGAGGATTTTCTTCTTTGCCTGTTTTTAAAATAAATCATATAGGTTTCACGACCTTTTATGTTTACTGTATCAAGTAGTTGGTAATTGTAATCTTTAAGCGCATTGTTTGAAATTGGACTCTCGTATTTGGTTTCCAATAATTCATATTTTGGATCGTAAATTGAAACAGATTGTAAGTTGAAAGCGATAATCTCATAAACAGGTTGTTTGAAACCTGCCATTTTTGTGCCTAAAACGGTCTCTTTAAGTTTATTGTTCCCAAACTGATATTGTGATATTTTTTCAGTTTGAAATAAATGCTGCCTGCTGATTACTTCTTTGAATTTATAATCGGAAGAGTCTATGTTGATGTTCTTTTTATCAAAATCTTTATAAGAGGCTGAAGAATCAATGCGGCCGTCAATAGAATCAGGATTCGCAGTAACGATAAGTTTGTTGTAAGTTTTATATTCAAAACTGTTCAGCTTTTTTTGCGGATTGTTTCTGTTTTTATTTGAAATTACTTTTCTTAAAATAGCCAGAGCCGGATTCTCATTTGAAATTACAACTTCCTTTAAATCATCTGTTTTCTGAGAAAGTGAAACTGTATAGAATTTTTTATTGTTTATTACTGTTATGGTTTTGGTTTCAAAACCAATATAAGAAACGGTAAAAGAACTAAGGTCTGATGGGGCATTAAAAGTAAATTTGCCATCGACATCGGTTATTGCACTCGTACTGTCTGATGTTTTGATGGTAGCAAAAGGAAGCGGTTTGTTGTTGGAGTCGTTTACAATTCCGTTTATTTGAAATTGCGCCTGAGTGGTAAGCGTAAAAAACAAAGTAAGTAAACAAAATAGCTTCATACAGAGGATTCTGGTTTGGAAAATGGAAACAATTGATTTTTGGTATGCAAAAATAACAATAAAAAAATCCGTCTAGTATAAATTTAACTAAACGGATTTTTATTTTGTGTTGAATAAGATTACACTTTCATGATTTCAGCTTCTTTTGCAGCTAATAATTCATCAATTTTTCTAATATAATTATTCGTTAAGGTCTGAACTTCTTCTTCCGCAGATTTGCAGATGTCTTCAGAAGTACCATCCTTCTCTAATTTTTTAATGTCGGTGTTGGCATCTTTACGTACGTTACGAACACCGATCTTTGCATCTTCAGCCTCGGATTTTGCCTGTTTTGCCAAATCTCTACGACGCTCTTCTGTCAAAGGCGGAACGCTGATAATGATAACGTCTCCGTTGTTCATTGGGTTGAAACCAATATTAGCAATCATAATTGCTTTTTCAATTGTTTGCAGCATGTTTTTTTCAAAAGGCTGTAAAGTAATTGTTCTCGCATCAGGAACGCTGATTTTTGACACTTGTGAAAGTGGTGTTGCAGATCCGTAATAGTCTACAAATACACTTCCAAGCATAGCCGGAGAAGCTTTTCCTGCGCGAATGTTAAGAAACTCTTTCTCTAAATGCGCTATCGAACCATTCATTGATTCTTCAGTACTATCTAATATAAATTCTATTTCTTCAGTCATTGTTTTTTTAGTTTTCAGTTTTCAATCTCAGTTTTCAGTTCCGGTCGGCAATTGCGACTGTAAATGATTTCTGATGATTTATATATTAACTACAGTTCCTATGTTTTCGCCGTCACAGATTTTCAATAGATTTCCAATTTTGTTCATGTCGAAGACAACTATTGGCAATTTATTTTCCTGGCTTAATGTGAAAGCGGTTGTATCCATTACGTTTAATCCTTTTTTCAGGACATCATCAAAAGAGATGAAATCGAATTTTACTGCCGAAGCATTTTTCTCGGGATCAGAATCATAAACACCATCAACCCGGGTTCCTTTTAGGATTACGTCAGCATTGATTTCTATTCCTCTTAAAACCGCAGCAGTGTCAGTAGTAAAGTAAGGATTTCCTGTTCCGGCACCAAAAATTACAATTCTTCCTTTTTCAAGGTGACGGTCGGCTCTTCTTTTAATATATGGTTCTGCAATAGATTCCATTTTCAAAGCAGTCTGTAAACGCGTTTTCATTCCCTTGTCTTCCAGTGCGCCTTGCAATGCCATTCCGTTAATCACTGTCGCAAGCATTCCCATATAATCGCCCTGTACTCTATCCATACCGGCACTTGCACCTGCAACGCCCCTAAAAATATTTCCTCCTCCAATAACAATAGCAATTTCTACTCCTTTGCTGTGAATTTGCTTAATTTCCTCGGCATATTCGGCTAATCTTGCTGGGTCGATTCCGTATTGTAAATCACCCATTAAGGCCTCGCCACTTAGTTTTAGAAGAATTCTTTTATATTTCATTTGTGTGTTGCGTTAATTTGTGCAAATATAGACATATTCTGATTTTTTGAAATAATAGTTTAAAAATAATTTTTATTGCGAGTTTAATTTAGATTTATTATTTTTGTAGGAAATTATTTAAATAGTGAAAATGTGATACAGAAAAATAAATTTAGAATAATATATATGTTCAGATTTCATTAAAAGCCATAATTTTTAAAATAATAAACTCACGATTAAAAAAGAAATATGATTTGTACACTTTATTCTCACCACATTGGGTTTGATAAAATAATAGCTATTCTTAAAAAAAGATATCCAAAAGCAGAATTTAAGATTGAAAACGAAAATGAATTTCAAAATGTGGAAATAGAAACTAAAGGTGGTTTTCTCAGTTCTGCAACTAAATTAAAGATCATTTACAGAGAAAGAAATGAACCTTCTTATCAAATTTCGGAAATAGATGATAGTCCATTAACTTCAAATCTAAAAGGTTTGTACGGTTATGTTAATTCTCTTCCTTCAAAAAATGAAAATATAAAAAAATTATTTTTACATAAAATTCAAACGCTGAATTGCGAATTTTCAATTGATCAGCAAAAAGGAAAAACAGAAGGACTGAAAGAGTTAATTGAAGAACTTGCACAAGATTTTGATGCGGTACTTTTTACTCAACCGGATACAATTATAAGTAGATCTAAAGACCAGCACTTTTTAGATAAAAACCTTAATCTGATAATAGATAATTCGGGGAATTGTGAAATTGAAATTTTAGATGTTAATATCGAATCTGTGTATTACGATGGAGAACAGATTGAAGTGACAGATGCGCAGAAAGAATGGAAAGCAAGAAGTGAAAAAATTCTTGAAGAAAGAAATATTAAAATAAATAAACATCTTCCTTACATAGAATCTGAAAATGAAGTTACAATAAGAACACCAAAAGAAATTGGCGAACGTTTATGTGTACTTGCGATGACAAATTTGGTTGCTTTTAATTCTATTTCCGGAGAAGAGGCTACAAAATATTTAAAAGAATATAATTTATGGGATTCAGTTACTCCAGATGAAAAAGACTTTCTCGCTAACCCAACAGAGGAAAGAAAAAGTAATGAATCCTGGAAATGTGAATGTATCTGGGTTTTGATGTGGGTAATAAAAAAAATGGATGATCTAGGATTTCCTGATGAATGTTGCAGCTTAAATGATATTCCTGCAGATGATTATCCAGTTGCTCCAGATAAAGACCCAAATGATTTTATAAATTCAATTTGGCAGGTAAGATGCAAAGCAGAAATATTAGCAACTAATGATCTTTACTATAGACTAGATTGGGCTTGTGTTGATGCAAGAATAAACAATTTAGAAATGACAGAAGTTCATCCCGGAGTTGTTTACGAACGTCATTATGCATTGAATTGGTTAATAAATTATGCAGACACAGAATGGGATGATGTAACATGTGATACTTAGAATTTTTTAGAAGATATTTGAGAGTGACTTTTGTTATTTGTGTTTAATATGACAAAAGTCATTCCTGCGTCTTTCTAAAATCCGTATTTTTATTGTACCAAAAAACAAAGAAATATGAAAAGTATCGTAGCCAAAGCATTATTCAACAGTTACTCTTATGCTGAATATCGAAAATTAGTGACCGATTTATTGTCCGAAGGAAAATCTACAGGTGACGTACAATCTGAAAGTCTGACGCATTATACAAGTCTGAATGAAGCCCGAATGAACCGTCTCGAGAAAACAATAAAAATTGCTGATGATACAATCGAAAAACTCCAAAAGCTGAAAAACCATTATATCTGGCTCGTAATTTCCGAAGGCTGGTGCGGTGATGCGGCCCAAATTCTTCCTGTTATCAATAAAATGGCACAGGGTTCTGATAAAAAAGTAGATCTGCGAATTGTTTTGCGCGATGCAAACGATGAATTAATGAGCCAGTATCTGACAAACGGCGGAAGGGCTATTCCTAAGGTCATCGTTATTTGTAAAGAAGCCGGAATTGTCCGAACCGATTGGGGACCAAGACCTAAAGGAGCAACCCAATTAATGGCTGATTATAAAAGAGAATTTGGTGTAATTGATGATAAAATCAAAACCGATTTGCAATTATGGTATCTTGCTGATAAAGGGATTTCAGTACAGGAAGAATTGCTTGCCATCATGGAGGATATCAAATACAACCGCTTGTAATTTTTACATCTGGCAGCTGTGAAATTGTTATATTTTTGTTAAAGTGCTGAGGGTAAATAAACTGGACTTATAAAATGTTTTTTTTATTTTAAATATTTTGTATCTTGGTCACGTCTTCCCACATCTATTATATATTTTTTGATTTGCTCTTTTTATTGGTGTCTATTTAATCTTTAACCATTAAAATACGCTATTATGAAAAAGTTATTCGAAAAGTTTTATGATTTTGTTTCGGGTTTATTGTTTGGCGGGAAAAGCGTTTCTCACTACTAACTCAGAAAAATAAGGTATAGAATAGTAGTATTCTAATTTAGGAGCGGCACATTACGATTTTTTTGTAATGTGCTATTTGTGTTTTTATAACTATTTAAAGTTTTCTTCAAATAAAGTAATATCAATTGCATTTTTTACATCATAATCGCCAATTTTTGTACGGCGCAAAACTGTCAGGTGTGAACCTGAATTCATTGCTTTTCCAAAATCAAAAGCAAGTGAACGGATGTAGGTTCCTTTGCTGCATACGACTCTGAAGTCTATTTCAGGCAATGCAATCCGGGTAATTTCAAATTCATGAATAGTGGTTTTTCTGCTGGCGATTTCGACAGTTTCTCCGGCGCGTGCATGTTCGTACAATCGTACGCCGTCTTTTTTTATGGCTGAAAAAATAGGCGGCACCTGGTCGATTTCCCCTAAAAATTGTTTTACGGTTTCATGAATTAAAGCTTCATCAATATGTTCTGTTGGAAAAGTCTCATCGATTTCTGTTTCTAAATCATAAGATGGGGTAGTGGCTCCAATATAAAAAGTCCCTGTGTACTCTTTTGCCTGTCCCTGTAATTCAGAAATTCTTTTGGTGAATTTTCCGGTGCAGATTAATAATAGTCCGGTGGCTAAAGGATCCAGAGTTCCTGCGTGACCAATTTTGAACTTTTTTGGAAGTCCGGCTTTATTAATTAAAAGATATTTTAGTTTATTGACTGCTTGAAACGAACTCCATTTTAAAGGTTTGTCTATCAGTAAAACTTGTCCGTTTAAATATTCTTCAGTAGTCATTATAGGATGGTAAGCGGGTGAATGAAAAAGTGAATCAGCAATAAAATGATTCCGGCGATTATCCGGTAGTAACCAAAAACCTTAAATCCGTTTTTAGTCAAAAAGCCGATGAAAGTTTTTATAGCCAAAAGCGCTACAATAAAAGCCACAACATTTCCGATAATTAAAAAGTTGATTTGATCATGAGATAAGACGAAGCCATCTTTATAGTAATCATAACATTTTTTTACGGTCGCACCCAACATTGTCGGAACAGCCAGAAAGAAGGAGAATTCAGCTGCAGTAGTTCTTGAGAGTTTTTGAGACATTCCGCCTACAATACTGGCGCCACTTCTTGAAACTCCGGGAATCATTGCAATACACTGAAATAACCCAATTTTGAAAGCCTGTAAATAGGTAATCTCCTGAGAGGTTTCAGCTGCGTTTGGTTTGTTGAACCATTCGTCAACTTTCAATAAGATTAAACCACCAATCAGAAGAGAGACGGCAACTGTAACGGGATTTTCTAATAATCCGTCTATAATATCACTTAACAATAATCCTAAAACAACTGCCGGAATGAAAGCCACTAATAGTTTAAAATAAAAATCAAGTGTCTGAAAGAAACGTTTGAAATATAAAACGACAACAGAAAGTATTGCGCCAAGCTGAATAACAATCGTGAAAAGTTTAGTAAAATCGTCGTGGGCAATTCCAAAAAATGAGGACGCAATAATCATGTGGCCAGTTGAAGAAACAGGTAGGAATTCTGTAATTCCTTCAATGATGGCAAGGATAATAGCTTGTAAAGTATTCATTAAAATTTTTAGATTTTAGATTTTAGATTTTAGACTTGTGACCCTTAACTAAATAGAAGGATTAATTCCTAAATTCTAAAAAATGCCATTATTTTGATTTTTTAAAAATAGAATAAATGGTTATTCCGAAACCAATTAAAACGGTAGTTGGAGCCAGTCGTATGCGTCTGAAGCTAAAAACATCTTCGCTGAAAACCTTAGGATTATCAGTTCCGCCTCCAGACATTAAAATAAATCCCAAAGCAATAACCGCAATTCCGATTAAAAGGATTTTATAGTTGATGCCGTCAAAAAGGAATTGTTGTTTTTGTTCTTCGTTATTATTTTTCATTGCTAATTATTTCTTTATAAGTTACTGAATATTAAAACTGCGACTGTTTTTATTAGTAAAGATCGTCTGTTCTTAAATTCAGGAAACGCTGCGTTGCAAAGTGAGTACTTAACCAGGTGATTAAAAGTCCGAGTCCTAAAACCGCCAATAATACCAATCCGATTAAGATTTTGTCTTCTAAAATTCCTAATCCCGGGAAGTTGGTTTCTACATAAAGCAGAAGCGCAATCAAGGCAATTATTGCCAATCCTGCACCCAGGAGACCCAATTTTATACTTCGCATGACAAATGGTTTGCGGATAAACGATTTGGTTGCGCCAACCATTTGCATGGTTTTGATAATAAACCGATTGGAATGTATAGATAAACGTAAGGAACTGTTGATCAGTAAAACGGCAATTACCGTAAGGAAACCACTAATGATCAATATCCACATGCTGACTTTTTTGATGTTGTCATTTACCAGATTTACCAATTGTTTGTCATAAACAATGTCTGAAATCATAGCGTTTTTACGCAGATTGCTTTCAATCTGTAAGATACTGTCTCTTTCAACATAATCTGCTTTTAAGTGAATGTCGTAAGAATTCAACAATGGATTTTCTCCTAAAAAGGTAAGGAAATCTTCTCCAATAATATCAGTATGCTCTTTTGCTGCTTTTTCTTTGGTCACATAAACAAACGATCTTGCATAAGGCGCTCTTTTCAATTCGGTATTGAAAGCTTTTATAACACTGTCATTGGCTTCGTTTTTAAAGAAAACCGTCATTGCGATTTTTTCTTTAAAGTCATCAGCCAGTTTTTTAGAATTTATAATGAATAATCCCAGTACTCCCAAAAGGAATAATACCAGAAATACACTTAATACAACCGAAAAATAAGAGGAAATTAACCTGCGCTTTTGAAATTTATCAAAGTTAGAACTCATAGTTTGCTTAAATTATGTGGTAAAAATAATAAAGAATTTCTTTATTTAAAGTTAATAACGGCCAAAGTTTTAACTTTTGTACAAGATAAGCAATTTTCAGAACTTTTTATAAAGCCTTTGCAAGTATGAACCTCTCTGGCTTTATATCTATTTAACTTTATAAACCTCTATGCTTTTGAGCCATTTAATATGTCTTGGTCCGGTTTTGATATCCGTTTTGGAAATGAGTGTCATATCACCGTCTTTTACCGGTTTTCCATTTTCTTCAAAAAGCACATAAACATTTTCCCCGGTTGGATTATTGAAAATTTCAGCCCAGGAAAAAATGGCTTTGTAATCGTCGGAAGCTCTTGCTACAATATAGAAGTTTCGGTCTTTATGTCCGTTTTGTATGATTTTGGCTTTTTCTAAAATGTCTTTTAGCAGAACGCCTTTGCAGATTTTGTTCTCTTTTTTTACTTCGCCATTTTGCCCTGTTATTTTCAAGTTATTTACGGTGACGACTTTCATTTTTCTTAAGGAATCAGTACTCAGATGAAGAGGGAATTCAACTTCACCTTTTACCACGATTTCATGATTTATTAATTTTAAACTATCGGCCGCTGTCAATATC
>JBDTNT010000322.1:0-13171 GCA_039933615.1 Flavobacterium sp.
TTAAATTTACCTGATACAAGCCTAAGATTGTTCCTACCCACAAAACATTATCAGAGTCTACAAAAACTTTACGAATAAAAGCGTTGTCTAAAGCGTTTTCTGTGAATGATTTGGAGTCGCAATGAACAAATGTATTGTTCTTATTATCAAAATAATGTAATCCTTTTATAAAAGTTCCAATCCAGATTCGGCCTTTTGAATCTTCCGAAAAACTAAAAACCCGATTCGATTTTAATCCTGCTGTATTTGCTGTATTGTAATTTAGGAATCGGGTAGTGCCATTTTTCATAAAGTAGATTCCACGATCCCAGCTTCCTATCCATATATTTTGCTTGCTGTCTATAAAAATGGTCTGAATATCAACAGCATCTAAACCGGAATAATAGTTTTGATTGTTTTTGTTTACATGAATATAACTTTTATTGGTAAGATTATAAATGTCAAGTCCTCCGCCTTCGTTACTGATCAGTAAATTACCCTTTTTGTCTTTTATAACTGACGTTACATAACTGGTTTGTAAAGAGTTGTCATTATTTACAAGTGATTCAAGCGAATTGAATTTGTTATTTGGTTTATCAAATACACCAAGTCCCTTATTAAAATATCCTAACCAGAGCCGTTTCTCTTTATCTTCGTATAACGACCACACTGAATTAGATTTTAAACTGAAGTTATTGTACTTGCTGTGCAAATATTTTTGCAGTACCTGTCCTTTATAATTTACAACCAGCAATCCGTCATTTTCAGTACCGCAAATTATATAATCCAGACTGCTTTGTATGATTGATAAGATTTTATTTTTGGTAATAGAATAATTTTCAAATTGGTAATTATCGGTTTCAGGTTTAATTTTTATCAGGCCATTTTCAGTCGTTCCCAGCCATATATATCCAAATTTATCTATAACAAGATTTTCGATGTCATCTAATAAAGGTTCTCTTTTGAATTTGTCTTTATAAACCTGCTTGAGTTTTCCGTTTAAATCGAGCTCTAAAAGACCATAACTCGTCCCTAAATAAATAATTCCATTCTTATTTTTTACCGAAGATTTTATTAGAAAATTAAATTTGTTCAGCACCTTTGAGGGAACAAGAGAAGTTTTTAAGGTTTTTATATTTAGTTTGAACAATCCAAAACCATAAGTCCCTAAGAGTAAGTTACCGTTATTATCCTCAATAATTGTTTTTACGGTAATGGGTTGATCATAACCTATTGTAATGACATCCTCAATATTGATTTTAGTAAAATTATCTAAATCTCTATTGTACAGGCACAATCCGTCATCAGTCCCTACCCATAAGTTATTATGAGAATCAATAAAGGTGGCAAAAATAAAATTGCTGTTTACTGCCCCCGGCTTTTTATTGTACTCATATCCAAAATAATTGACCCCGTCATACCGATACAAGCCTGTGCCGTTTGTGCCTATCCAGATAAATCCGTTTTTATCCTGAATGATAGAAGTTATTGCTCTTTTTGAAGTAGTTTCCTGTATGCTTCTAAATTGGTAATTATCAAATTTATCCTGAGAAAACAGACAATTGATATACAAAAAGCAGCATGTAAGGATATATTTAATATTTTTCATTTAATAGTATCGTTTATGATCTTTAGCCTGCGGTTAAATTTGCAAATTAACTTTTATTTTAAGCTTATGTAAGCAATATTAATAAAACTAAATATAAAATTTGCTTTTTATGCTAATTTCATCCTATTGCTTAAAACTGAGTACGATTAATAATTTAAAATCAGTATAAATCAGCGTTTTTGCGGTAGTAAATGGGTGTTATCCGCCTTCTAAATTATATACGTTGCATTTTAAAAATAGAATTGCACCCAACGGGTTAAAGAAGTTTTTTTAAACCATATAAGAGATGTAAGTTCATTTAAGTATTTCCTTAAACAAAAAACTTTGCGGCTTAGTGTCTTTGCGAGAGCATTTATTTAAAAGCATTCAATAATAAAGAAACCTGTTGGGTGTACTTAAACAATACTATATTTTGACGCGGATTTGACTGATTCGTTATCACGAAGACGCGGACAAAAACGGATTTTTTTAGATTCTATATTAAAATCAGTATCCTTAAAACAAAAAACTTAGCGGCTCCGCGTTTTTGCGGTAGCAAATCGGTGTCATCCGCGTTCTAAATTAATACGTTGCATTTTAAAAATAGAATTGCACCCAACGGGTATTAGAATAAGAAAAAGTACAATAATCACTAATGTTTTTTAAAAACAAACCCCAATATTTTACGTATATAAAAAGAGAAGACTTTTCTTCAAACGATATCGTGAAATTCAATGATTATTAAAGAGCATTTAATTCTTACTTTTTTGCAATTGTTTAAGGTATTTAATGCTAAATGTTTGGTAAAAACGTTATTTTGTTGGTCTAACTTCTATATTTGCTCCACTAAACAAAAACAAAATTATCTCAGAACAAGAAAATATCAGGATTGATGAAGTATACTACAAAGAGCTTTTTTATTCTTTGTACCCACGTCTTGTGAGCTATAGTTTTGGTTTTGTAAAAGATAATTTTCTAGCCGAAGAAGTGGTTGAAAATGTTATGTTACAACTTTGGGAAAATCGGCTGAAATTTGAAAAGATAGTAGATGTAAAATCGTATTTGTATACTATGGTCAGAAACGGATCTTTACTGACTTTGAAAAAAGAGATGAAGGTTGTACAACTGGACAAATCACTTTCTGATGATGCGCCCGAATTTGATTTTAATATATTAGAAGAAGAAGTATATTCGATTTTGATAGATGCTTTAAACTCCTTGCCGGAAAAATGTAAGGAAGTTTTTGAACTTTCCTGTTTAGAGGGAATGAAGTACAAAGATATTGCAGAACAACTTAATATTTCTATCAATACGGTGAAGTCGCAGCGCGCCCGCGCCATAGAATTATTAAAGGAAAAACTTAAGAATCACTCCGAACTTTTATTTATTTTGCTTTTTCTTTAAAATTTTTCAAAAAATCTTCCACCCATTTTTAGTGTTTCGTACTCTTAGTTATATAACATTTACTTAAAGTGTTAATAACGGATACTTAATATCAAAAATATGTCTTTAGGAAGGAAAGAATTTATAATCGCTGATTTAATACGGAAAGAACTTCTTATTGGCGAATTATCAATAGAAGAAAACGCTTTTTTACAGGAGTGGATTTCTGAACCCAATAATCACGAATATTATCAGAAAGTTATTGATTTCGAAACTTTAAAAGTAAAAGAATCATTTTACAAGGGTATTAATACCGATTTAGCATTCGGGAGAATTCGCGCAAAAATCTATCAGGTAAAACCTGTAGTTTCTTTATTCAGTTACAGAAGAATTTTTGCATACGCTGCAGTTTTTGCAGTTTTGCTGGGACTTGGCAGTTTGTATTTTTTTAATTCTGCTGCAGAATCTGCAAAACAAGAAGTTGCAGTAAAAAGCATTCTTCCAAAATACAATAATCCAACTTTGGTTCTGGCAGATGGAACAGTTGTTTCTTTAGAACCTAAAAAAGAAAAGATTGTTTCTGAAAATGGGATTATCTCCAATGTAAATCAGGTTTTGGTTTATGACACAAACGCATTACATGGAGAAACTTCTGCCGGGGATAATACTTTAATAGTTCCTGTCGGCGGAATTTACGCAGTAAGTCTTTCAGATGGTACAAAAGTCTGGCTGAATTCTAAATCTACTTTACAATACCCTGTAGAATTTAGCGGAGACAAAAGAACAGTAACGCTGGAAGGAGAAGCTTATTTTGAAGTCAGTAAAAATCCACACAGTCCTTTTACAGTTAAAACAAAATCAGGAAATGTTACGGTTTTAGGAACACATTTTAATGTGAGTTCTTACACAGAAGATAATTCGTTTATCACAACATTGGCAGAAGGAAAAGTAAAAGTTGCAGCATTTAATTCAACGGAAAAGGAAACGGTTGTTTTGGATCCCGGGCAGCAGTCGCGCGTGAATAAAAATGGTGGAACTGTAACTGTAGCAGAAGTAGATCCATCTGTTTATACGGCCTGGAAAGACGGGAAGTTTTATTTTGAAAACGAGAGCCTGAAAAGTATTTTGGCTAAAATGTCAAGATGGTACAATTTTAATGTGAAGTTTGAAAGCAAATCGCTGGAGCAGATTAAGTTTACCGGCATTGTATTAAAAGAAGAACCTATTGATCGTCTTCTGGACATTATAAGTAAAACATCGAATGTGAAATATAAAATAACCAAAGTAAACCAAACGTATGAAGTAACAGTAAGTAAATAAAAAAAAACCGGAAAATGCTCTAACATTTCCCGGTGAGTATTTGTTCAGTCGACAAAAGAAGTCTAAAATCAATTAACCAACCAAAACATTTAAAAGTATGAAAAAAAACCTATCCGCAAAAGATTGTGGGGTAAAATCCGCTCTTTGGGATAAATTTCTTTCAATTATGAGGAAATCCCTAATATTATCAATATTTCTTTTTAACGTTGTTGCTTTTGCTTACGGGCAGAAAGTAACCATCAACGCCAAAAATCAGTCTGTTTCGGCCATATTAAAAACACTTACCAGAAAAACCAATGTTGAGTTTTTCTATAGTGATGATATTTTTGATGCCCAGAGAAGAGTAAATGTTACAGTAAATAATGCAGAATTAATTACTGTTTTAAAACAACTGATCGGCGATGATTTTAAAGCCGAATTTGTCAATAATAAGCTAATTGTTATTTCCCAAAATAACAAGCCAAAAACAACTCTGTCTTCTATAATGGAAGAAAAAGTCAAAATAAAAGGTATAGTAACCAATGCCAAAAAAGAATTCTTAATTGGCGCTACGGTTTGGGTAAAAGGCACCAGAGACGCTACAAATGTCAACTTTGATGGTTCTTACGAGATTATGGCCAAAAAAGGTGATATTCTTGTTTTTGAATACATGGGCTATAAAAAGCAGGAAATTACGATAGGCGATAGTTTAATCATAAATCCTATTTTATTAGAAGATATAAGTCAGCTTGATGAAGTAAAAATTGTTTCTACAGGATATCAAAACATTGACAGAGAGCGTTCTACAGGGTCTTTTGCAGTAATTACGGCCAAAGATTTAGAAAAAGTTCCTGTTAATAACGTATTACACAGACTAGAAGGTCAGGTTGCCGGTCTGCAGCTGGATATTCAGGATTCTGACAATACTTTTGTGTATCAAAATAAATTTGGGAGTAATCAGGGAAAAGGGAGTTATAATGTTGCCATTAGAGGAAAATCTACTATATCGCCCACGTCCAATGCAATGCCATTAATTGTATTGGATGGAACACCTACAGAATTGGACATCAGAACAATAAACCCAAATGATATAGAAAAAATTACTTTTCTGAAAGATGCAGCTGCAGCTTCTATTTATGGTGCAAGAGCAGCAAATGGGGTAATGGTAATTAATACCAAAAAAGGAAAACAGGGACAAACGAGAATTAATTTTTCTCAGAATTACAGTTTTTCTAACAAACCTTCTTTATCAAAATTACCTTTAATGAATTCTTCTCAGGTTTTAAATTTAGAGCAGGAATTTGTAGATAAAAATCTGGTTACAGATCCGGCAAGCGTAACCTATATGCTTACTACGCCAGTTAGCCAGGGTATGGATTTGATGTTTCAATATAAACGCGGTCAAATAACACAGGATCAGAGAGATGCAGGATTAGATGTTTTACGTGGTCGTAATACTTACGGTCAGGCAGAGAAATATTTGTTGCAGGCATCAACAAGTCAAAATTATGATTTGTCTTTTAGTGGTGCACAAAACGATTATTCTTATTTTATGTCCGGATCCTATTCTAAAGAAGAAACCCAGGCAAAAGGAACCGACGGACAGCGTTTGACTTTATTGTCTAATCAGGATTTTAAGCTTTTTAACTATTTAAAAATGACAACCAGTTTAAGAGGGTCGATCTTTAAATACCAACAGAATGGTTTAGGGCTTTCTCCTTTGGGAACTTCAGCAACAACTTTATTACCTTACGATCAGATCGTTGGAGATAATGGTAATTCTGTTGATTATTACCGTCGTTATTATGCTCCACAAACTATTCCGTTAGAACAAGCCGGATATTTGCCGTGGACTTATAATTATATTGATGAATTAAACAATAACGATTCTGGCATAAACGAGCAAAATTTTGGTGCTACCGTTTCTGCTACGTTACCATTATTAAAAGGCTTAGATGCAGTGGGTACCTATTCTGTAGAAACTTCAACTTCATCAAATGATAATATGTCTAACGAAAATACATATTATGCTCGCGACGCAGTCAATTCAGCAACATCAATAAACAGCAACGGCGATTTAGTATACGGAATTCCGTTAGGAGGAATTTTTCAAAGTAATAGATTTGGAAAAACGAGTTCTACTATGCGAGGACAACTAAATTATGACGGCATCATTGGTGAAGATCATTTGATTAATGCGATGGGAGGGATTGAAGCAAGAGAGACTGGAGAAACCCAGGATTCCAGAACACTTTATGGTTACAATTCAAAAACGCAGACTTCTGTCGATCTTCCATCACAAAATTATGTAGACGTTAACGGATATAATTATACTGTAAGTAATGGTAATGTGCACAAAGATTTCCACAGAAGATTTTTATCTTATTATGCCAATGCAGGTTATACTTTCAAAAATAAATATACACTTACAGGAAGCGCAAGACTAGACGATTATAACAATTTTGGAGTAAGTAAAAAATTAAGAAGAACACCATTATGGTCTACCGGAGCAAAATGGAATATTAAAGAAGAATCTTTCCTTAAAGAGGTAAATCTGGTTAACAGTTTAAGTTTAAGAGCCAGTTACGGTTATAATGGAAATATCAACTTAGAGGTTTTTCCTTTCACAAATATTAGTTTAAGTGATTTAGATACTTTTTCGCAGCAGCCTTATGCTTTTATCTCACAGCCGGCAAATCCTAATTTGCGTTGGGAGAAAACTGCAATCTTAAATTTTGGAGTAGATTTCTCCATTTTAAACAGCAGATTAAACGGTACAGTTGAATATTATAAAAAAGACAGTAAAGATTTAATTGTTGAATTTCCTGTATCACCATTTTATGGTGTATCAAATAATATGTTGGTACAAAATGCAGCAACTTTAGCAGGACATGGAATCGATTTAAGTTTAAACGGAACCATTCTTAAAGCAAAAGATTTTTCATGGAATTCGGCTCTTGTAGTTTCTTTCAATAAGACAGAAGTAACCGATTCTCGTTTTCAAAATTTCAGCCAGTATTTAAATGGTACAGGAAGTACACCGCCAATTCAAGGTTATCCTTTGAACAGTGTATTTGCTTTTAGATCAGCAGGATTAGACGCAACCGGCAGAACTCAGGTATATGATAAAGACGGTAATATCGTAAATTCTTTTACTTCTCTAAAAGATATTGCGGATATGAAGTACATGGGAACTAATATTCCTTCGTATTACGGAAGTTTCAGCCAGACTTTTAATTATAAAAAATTGTCATTGTATATTTTGGCAACTTACAAATTTGATTATGTATTGTTTAAACCAACTTATGGAGGTTATGTAAACAGACAGGGCAGATTTAATCAATATGACTTAAATACAGATATTGACCAAAGATGGAGAAATCCGGGAGATGAGGCGACGACTTCTGTACCGGGAATTCAGGGTTCAACAGGACTAAGTTATGCAAGATATGTTCAGGGAGAAGATCAGATTATAGAAGGAGACCATATTCGTTTTAGAGAACTTTCGTTAAAATACGATATGACAAGCCTAATTGACAGAGGATTTGTAAGAGGAGCTTCGATATCTTTCACTGCCAGAAATCTTGGTTTCTTCTGGAGAAAAAACAAAGACGGTTTAGATCCTGACTTTTTACCTTACACAGGAATAAACATGAAATTGCCTGCAATGGCTATGTATTCAATTGGTTTTAATGTTAATTTTTAATTTTTTAAAGATGAAAAAATATTTAAAATACATCGCGATTGCTGCAATAGGAGCAATTGTTTTAAGCTGTGATAATTATGTAGATATCAAGACCGAAGGAAAACTAATACCGGAAGAAACATCAAATTACAGATATCTTCTAAATAATTCGTTCACATTAGACAAAAGTTATGGAAATGTAGATATACCATCAGATGATATTAGTTTTCAAAACGAGGCACAGACCACCGTCTTAGGGGCCTCCGATTATTATCGTCCTTTTACTAATTTGTATAAATGGTCAGATAAGATCTATTTTGATGGTGAGACAGATTATGATATGAGTAATTTGTACAATGCATTATACAGCGTTAATATTGTGATCAATGAAGTAATGAAAAGTACCAACGGAACGGAAGCCCAAAAAGCAGCCATAAAAGGAGAAGCAGAAGTACACAGAGCTTTTATCTTTTTGACTTTGGTAAATACTTTTGGAAAAGCGTATGATGCTGCAACTTCTGCAACCGATCCGGGAATTGTACTTTTTACAGCTCCAACCGTATCAGATGATATCAAAAGAACTACAGTACAGGAAGCGTACGATGTAATTCTTAGCGATCTTAAAGATGCTGTTAATTCCGGATTAAAATCAGTTAATTCGGGTAACAATGTAGCATTTCCTTCCAGAGCAGCGGCGTACGCACTTTTGTCAAGAACCTATTTGTATATGCGTAACTATCCGCTGGCTTTAGAAAATGCAGAAAAAGCATTGGCACTTCAAAATACACTGATCAATTTGGCAGATTATGAGTTCGAAGCTTATCCAAATAGAAAATTAGATAGAGAATTAATTTTGTCAAAATGGAACGGATACAACTCTTTTTCTTATTCACCGCAAATATTATCCTTAAGTAATGAATTAATCAATTCGTTTGATACCAACGATTTACGTTATGTGTTGTTCACAAAGCCATCGAGTAATTTTAATTTTGATTATACAGTTGGAAGAACGTATTCTAAAGAAGGTTTAACTGGAGAAAGCAGGAATGCAGGACCAACAGTACCGGAAATGATGCTCGTAAAAGCAGAATGTCTGGCAAGATCAGGTTCTGGAGACTTAGCGATAGCCGAGATAAATAAATTAAGACAAAAAAGATTCAGAGCCGGAGAATATATTGCCTTAACCGCAACAGACAGTAAAGATGCTTTGATTAAAGTGCTGGCAGAAAGAAGAAGAGAATTAATGGGAACTGGCGGTTTTAGATGGTTTGATTTGAAACGATTAAACAAAGAACCGGAATTTGCTAAAACCATTACTCATGATTTTGCCGGACAAACGTTTACACTTGCCCCAAACAGTGACCGTTATCAAATGCCTTTTGCCCCAATTTATTTTGAGTACGCTCCAAACCTAAAACAAAATCCATAATTAGGTTAATTAAAAAATGTGCACTCAAAGTTTTTTGAGTGCACTAAATTCAAAAAAAGAAAAAATGAAAAAATTAAAACTGATACTATTCTTTTTTAGTATCACAACGGGTTTATTGGCACAAGAAGCACCAGTGCAAAAACTGGTACTTTCTCCGGAACATCCAAATCCGGGAGACGAAATTACAATTACCTATAATGCCGCCGACGGACCACTTGCTAATGCAATGTATGTAAACGGAGTGGTGTATACTTTTGATAATTTTAAATGGATTACAAACGATATTACTTTAAAAGCAGCCGGAGATAAAAAATGGGAAACCAAAATGAAACTTTCTGCTCATGCTTCGTTTATTAATTGCGTTTTCAAATCGGATACAATCGTAGACAGAGGAGAAAAGTTTCCGCATAGTTATATGTTTGCACAAGTGCCTGGGGCTTACACAGCTTGGGGAATTATAAGAAGCAGAGTTTTTCAGAATGAAATTCCAAATGTCGTTCACGACAGTGCATACATCGCCGATCAGGTTGGATTGATGTGGATAAATTACGAATTGCAATACCATCCGGAAAGCCGTAAAAAGGTTTTTTATTACGGTTTAAAATTAAAACAACTGGTATCTGGAAAAGATGAATCTGTAGTAATTAAAAAAGAATTACGCGGGTTATTAGCAGATGCTAATATGGATAATTCAACACAATACAATATTCAAAAAACAATAGGATTATTACCATTAGAAGCTAATAAAGTTTTTATAGATTCTGTGCAAAAAGTTTTACTGACAAAATATCCAAAAGGAGTTTTGGCTCGTGATGAGCAGATCAGAAACATTTTTAAAGAGGCTGATTTTGGTAAAAAAGTAAAGTTGTATGAAGCATTTCAAACAAACTTTCCTCAAAGCAGTTTTGAAGATGTGTATACCGATACGGAAAGTTTATATTATGATAAAATGGTTAAATCGATTGTTTACGGTTATATCGTAAATAATAAAGATTACAATTATGCTTTGAATAGTGTAAAAACCGTTTCTTTTGGCAACCTATTAGATTACCACTGGCATCTGGTATCAATTCCTTTTGACAGAGATCATGAAGGAACTGAAAAAGCTTCCATCGAAACGTTAAAGAAATATGCTGATATTTTTATGACAGAAATGGAAAACAGATTAACGTTTGTTCCAAAAATGTATGCCGGAAAAATATCCTTAAAAGAATGGCAGGAGCAGGCTTTGCAAATGCTGGCCAGAGAATATTTTACTTATGCGAAATTAGCAGAATCGACAAAAAACTATGATGTAGAAGAAAAATATTTAGCTAAAATTAAGCCTTTGTACGGTTATAATGATGCTACATATAATGAGGTTTACACCAGAATGTTGTTAAGAAAGGGACAAACAGCCGATGCTAAAAATTATATGGCACTTGCGGTAAAACAAAATCAGGTAACACCTGAAATATTAGCTTCGATAAAAGAACTTTATTTAAAAGAAGGAAAACCAGAAGCAGGTTTTAAGGCGTATTTAGAATCTCTAAAATCGTTAAGTAATATTGAAGAGCATAAAAAGAAAGTAGTTTCAGAATTGATAAACTTTCCAATTGCCGGTTTTGATTTAGAAAGCAGCAAAGGCGGGAAAGTTAAACTGGCCGATCAAAAAGGAAAAATCGTAGTACTTGATTTTTGGGCAATGTGGTGTGGACCCTGTAAAAATGCAATGCCGGGAATGCAGATGGCGGTGGAGAAATATAAAAATGATCCCAATGTAAAATTCTATTTTGTAGATACACAGGAATACATCAAAGATTATAAAGCACAGACTCAGGCCTTCATTAAAGAAAAAGGATTTGATTTTAATGTTCTTTACGACGGAAAAAATCCTAAAACAGGAAAAATGGATGTAGCTTATGAACAATACTCAAAAGCATTTCATTTTTCCGGAATTCCGGAGAAAATGATTATTGATGCAAACGGAAAATTACGTTGGATGTCAAATGGTTATTTTGGAAGTCCAAGCGAATTGGTAGATGAAATTTCAATAATTGTTGAGTATTTAAAGTCAGAGAAAAAATAATGAAAGCTTTATTTAATTTAAAAGGAAAAAGCATCCTTTTCGGATTCTTAAGTTTCTTAATGTTGACCAGCCAGTATAGTTTTGGACAAACGATCTGGCAGGGCCAGCATCATTCGTACCGTATTATTTTGTCAGGTGATTTAGACAGCAAAAAATTAGATTCGCTTAAAGTCACTTTTCCAGAATTAGGAATGGATTCCGTTCGTACAGCCGTAAAAGTCGTATCAGATAGTGTTTCTTTTAAGAATGACATGTACGGTTTTACTTTTAAAGGAAAATACAATACAGATAAAACAGGAATTTCGGGAATTTTTAATTACTACTCTATTCCAAATGCGGCCGTTGTTTTCAAAAAAGAAAAAATAATCCAGCCGTTATATTTTGCACAGCATCCTAAAAAGCCATATCCATATCAGGTTATTGATATGACTTTTTTAGGAAAAGACACAAAACTAACGTATGGTGCAACCCTAACAATTCCGAAGAATAAAAAGAAATATCCTCTGGCAATTCTTATTTCAGGAACAGGACAGCACGATCGTAATTATACGTATATGGGCAGGGAATCATTTACCGTTCTGGCAGATTATCTGGCACGTCAGGGAATTGCATCTCTTCGTATAGACGACCGTGGAATTGGTAAAACAACAGGAGATTTTAAAGCTTCAACAACAGGAGATTTTGCAGATGATGTAGAGGAGCAGATTGCTTATTTAAAAAGGGATAAAAATATCGATGCGTCTCACATTGGTTTAATCGGGCATAGCGAAGGCGGAATGATCGCATCTATTGTGAGCTCGAGAAATAAAGACATAAAATTCATGATTAGTATGTCTGGCGTTGGTGTAAGCGGATTAGAAATGCTGAATCTTCAGAATACGGCAATATTAAAGAGTTTTGGATTCCCGGATAAAGTCGTAAACAAGCAAATGGAGATGTACAACATTATGTTTAAAGCCGTTTACGATACTAAAGCCACTGATTCTGTAAAACCTGTATTGACAGAAAAACTAAAAAACTGGCTGCAGCAACAAGATTCTGTTACGATAAAAGAAATTCATATGGCAGACGGACGAGATTTAAATTTTTTATACCGTTATTCCAAAGACGCAGAACGTAAATGGTATCGCTACACAATTCATTACAATCCACAGGATTATCTGCCTAAAATCACCATTCCGGTTTTGGCGATAAACGGAGATAAAGATATTCAGGTTCCGGCCAAAGAAAATCTGGATAGTTTTAAGAAATACCTAAAAAGCAAAGATGTTACGACCAAAATATATCCCGGACTCAACCATATGTATCAGCATTGTACGCTGTGTACAGGAGCAGAAGTCAAAGATTTAGAGGAGGTTTTTGCACCCGAAGTTCTCGACGACGTTTCTAAATGGATTTTGGCTCGATATAAAAAATAAACACCGTTGTACGCTTAGTTTGTCATTTCGAGGAACGAGAAATCGCACTCGAAACTCCACAAAGTAAATCGACATTGTTTGTTGATATACGAGTGCGATTTCTCCTTTCAGTCGAAATGACAAGATTGAGGTAAATTAACACAAAGGTTTGTCACTCTGAGGGAAGTCGAAGAGTGCAAAGATTAGACGCGGGCTTCGACTCCGCTCCGCCTGACAGACGAAGTAACTTTGCCAAAATTTTGAACTTTGTCAAAGTTTAAGACATGCAGTTTGTCATTTCGAGGAACGAGAAATCGCACTCGAAACTCCACAAAGTAAATCG
>JBDTNT010000323.1:0-12444 GCA_039933615.1 Flavobacterium sp.
TCTATAGATAAAAAATTAGTTTTTTTAAGTTTGTTTAAGCAAAAGTGGTTTTTTGCAACATTGACGCCCGAATTTTCGGGCGTTATTTTTTTTAAATGAATAGTTGATTTTAGAGATTATACTCAATAATAAGATCCGTTTTTTAATCGATTTTTTTGTTTCCATTAGTTTTAATAAATGCAGGAGGGTACAGGATACTTAAGTTTTTATGTTCTATTAAATTGTACCAATTATTTTTCAAAGTTTAAAAACTACATTTATTCACGATTTAATAGTCCGAAGAATTAAAAATCTTGCTGCTTTACCAAAAAAAAGAAAAAATGCCTTTAAATACTTTTACTAAAATACGAGTCTTCCTTTTGATAATCTGTTGCACATTCACAATGAATGCAGCTGAAATCTGGGTATCAAAAAACGGAAGCGACAAAAATCCCGGAACAAAAGCAAGTCCTCTCGCTACTGTACAAATGGCCGTTAGAAAAGCAAGAGAATTGCGAAGACTAAAAGATTCTTCTGTAAAAGATGGGATTCATATTATAGTAATGGAGGGTATCTATTATTTAAATGAACCTCTTTTTATAAGACCGGAAGATTCAGGAACGGTCGAAAGCCCGACTACGATTGAAGCTGATGCAAATGCAAAACCAATCTTGAGCGGTGGAATCGAAATAAAAAACTGGACCAAAACTTCAGCAACAATAAACGGACTTAAAAAAGGAATTGTCTGGATGACGGATGCTCCAAAAATGGCCAATGACCTGATTAATTACAGGCAATTATGGGTTAACGGAAAAAAAGCAGTTCGTGCTAAAAGTACTGCGGGTAATAAAATGGACAGAATTTTATCCTGGGATCACGAATCACAGACTTGCTGGATTCCGTTTAAAGATAAATCAATAAAGTATGAACCTGGGATGGAAATGTTTATTGTGCAATGGTGGTCGACGGCTAATCTTCGAATCAAAAACATTGAAGTGAAAAAAGACAGTGCAAGACTTTCTTTTGAAGAACCGGAAAGCCGTATTCAGAGTGAACATCCCTGGCCGGCACCGTGGATTTCAAAAAACAATGGAAATTCTGCTTTTTATCTGAATAACGGAATGTCCTTGTTAAATGAACCGGGGGAATGGTTTTTAGATAAAACAAAGGCTAAAATTTATTACTATCCAAAAGCTGGGGAAGATATTAATTCGGTTAAAATTATAGTTCCGGTTTTAGAAAATCTGGTAGAAGTAAAAGGAACGATTGATTCTCCGGTACATCATTTTAATTTTAAAGGAATTTCTTTTCAATACAGCAACTGGCTTCGACCGTCGTTGCAGGGTCATGTGCCATTGCAGGCGGGAATGTATTTATTGGATGCTTATAAATTAAAAACACCCGGAACTCCAAATCAGACGAATTTAGAAAATCAGGCCTGGGTAGGAAGACCAAGAGCAGCTGTGGAAGTAAATTATTCAAATAATATCCAGTTTGAATCCTGCCGTTTTGAGCACTTGTCTTCTACCGGATTAGATTTTAATAAAGGAACAAATCATAATACAGTAAAAGGAAATCTTTTCAAAGACATTGGCGGAACAGCTATAAATTTGGGTGTTTTCTCCGAAGAGCCTTTCGAAGCGCATCTGCCATTAAACGTAAATGACGAAAGAGAAATTTGTTCAAATGAACTGATTGCAGATAACCTAATCACAAATGTGGCCAATGAAGATTGGGGATGTTTAGGTATTGCAGCCGGTTTTGTGAAAAATCTGACTATAGAACATAACGAGATTTCTGATGTTTCATATAGTGGTATTTCAATGGGCTGGGGCTGGACACATACTGCCAATGTGATGAAAAACAATCAAATTATCGGAAATAAAATTCATCACTATGCCAAGCATCTGCATGATGTGGCGGGAATCTACACACTCTCGTCGCAGCCAGACAGCAGAATTGAAGAGAATTATATCGACAAAGTATATTTGAGTCCTTATGCACACGACCCATTTTTGTGGTTGTATATGTATACAGATGAAGGTTCACAGCATTTTACAATACAAAACAACTGGATTCCGATTCAGAAAATCTTAAAAAACAACAATGGTCCTGCGGGGAATATCTGGAAAGACAATTATGCTTTTGTAGATCCAAAAATCAAAGAAAATGCAGGAATCAGAAAACCCTATGCTAATCTGGCAGAAGAGGTTGTTATTGATGAAGCCTGGGGATTACAGGAAATGCCAAAAGCAGTTGCAGTAGAATTAATCGGAACTGACTTTGATATCGAAAAAATAAAATCGACTATAAAAGGTTTCAGAATTGTTGGCGAAGAATTGTATCAATGGAAAAATCATCTGGTGATTTATGGATTAATGAATGAACCGGAAAGAGTGAAAAGAAAATTAGGTTTGGCTTTTCCTTCGATACAAATTAAAATCTATGAAAATCCGGTTTATGATTTCCAAAATTTTGAACGCTGTAAAGATCCAAAACCGGTATCAGAATGGGAAAATATTGTTTTAACAGCCAATTTGGTTGATGACGCTAAACTACAAAAAGAATACGTGGAGTATCATAAAACGCAATTCGAAAAATGGCCGGAAATCGCAAAAGGATTCTGTAATGCCGATTTTCAGCAGTTGCAGGTTTTTAAAAATGGCAGACAATTAATGTTGATTATCAGTATTCCGAAAGGAGAAAGTCTGGATCAATTAAATCCAAAAACTACCCAAAATAATCCACGTGTTGACGATTGGAATAATTTAATGAAAAAATACCAAACCGGAATTGAAGGTGCAAAACCGGATGAAACCTGGATATTTTTAAACAAAGTAGAATCAAAATAAAATTCGTCAAGTAGACCCAAAAGGTTTTTAAAACCTGTCGGGTTTCCGTATAACTAACTATCAAAACCAAAAGACCGATGTTAAAAATTGCCATTCTAGGACTTGGAGAAGGAAGAAGCACGATGTCTGCCGCTTTAGAAAGCTCAAAATTAGAGCTTGTAAAAGTGTGCGACAGAAATGAAGAATTGTGTAAACAAAGAGCAAAAGAATTTGATTTTCATTCGTATACACAAAATTACGATGATTTATTAAACGATGATTCAATAGATATAATTGCCATTTATACACCCGATCATTTGCATGCAGAACATGTTAAACAAGCTTTGTTACACGGAAAACATGTCGTTTGTACAAAGCCTTTTATTGATGATCTTTCGGGTGCAAAAGAATTATTGGAACTAAGCGAAAAAACAGGAAAGAAAGTTTTTATCGGTCAGAGTTCAAGATTTTTTGAACCTGCAAAAAGACAAAGAGCCGATTATGAAGCCGGTTTAATTGGGGATTTGATTACTATCGAAGCACAATATCATGCCGATCACAGATGGTTTTTAAAGAAAGAATGGTCGCTGTTACAATCGTTTAAATGGTTGTATGGAGGTTTGAGTCATCCTGTAGATTTTATCAGATGGTATCTTCCAAATATTGAAGAAGTAATGGGCTATGGAATGATAAGCAGTAACGGAAGTGCAGCTGGTTTAAAAAATGAAGATACGATGCATTTTATCTTCAAAGCTGCCGACGGAAGAATTGCCAGAGTAAGCGGCGTCTATACTTCGCCAACACAGCCAGCACAAAGAGACAGCGGTATGAGTACCATTTTGCGAGGAACTGAAGGTGCAAGTCAGGCAGATTATCATGAACTTCGTTATGCCGTTACAGACAAAACCGGCGAAGAAAAACTTATCACTTGGGGAGACAGTATTTTAAAATATTATTTCCGTTTTGAAGGGCAAAGCCATCATGGGGGAGAATATCAAAATTACTTAGAATATTTTGCAGACAGTATTGAGCAGGATTTTACGGCCTATCCAAACATGGAAGAAGGAATCGGAACAGTTGCTTTATTACAAGCTATGGACAAATCATTGCAAACCGGAATGCCAGTAAAAATAGCTGAAGTTCTTAAAGAATACGGACTATGAATAATACCATCTACGACAAATTAGCCACTCTTGATTTTGTAATTGTTGGTATTTATTTAGTGACTTTACTCGTCATTGGATATATTGTAAGCGTAAAGCAAAGCAAGAAAAATGAAACACTTTTTCTGGCCGGTAACTCTTTGAATTGGTACAATATTGGATTTAATATGTGGGGAACAAATGTTGGGCCTTCTTCCTTATTGGCTTTTGCGAGTATTGGTTATGCAACCGGGATTGTAGCCGGAAATTTTGAATGGTATGCTTTTGTTTTTTTACTGCTTTTGGCGATGGTGTTTGCACCGCGCTACATTGCCAGTAAAGTGAGCACGATGCCGGAATATATGGGAAAACGTTACGGCGACAGCACGCAGAATATTTTAGCCTGGTACGCTATGGTAAAAATTCTGGTAAGCTGGCTTTCGTTAGGATTGTTTAGTGGAGGCATTTTAGTACGTCAGATTTTGGGAATTCCGATGTGGCAGAGTGTAACGGTTTTAGTTATTTTCTCCGGAATTTTTACGTTTGCAGGAGGTTTAAAAGCCATTGCAAAAGTGAATGTTTTTCAGATGATTTTATTGATTGTGGTATCATTAACTTTATCTTATTTAGGATTACAGAAGGTTGGCGGAATTGAAGCCTTAATTGCTAAAACACCTTCTAATTTCTGGAATTTAGTACAGCCTGCAAGCGATGCGAATTATCCTTGGACAGCGATTTTATTGGGGTATCCCGTTGCTGCAGTAGCTTTCTTTTGTACCGATCAGTCAATGGTTCAGAGTGTTTTGGGCGCAAAAAATCTGGAACAGGGACAATTGGGAGTTAACTTTATTGGCTGGCTAAAAGTAATGGCATTGCCTCTGTTTATTTTACCCGGAATTCTGTGTTATGTTTTGTATCCCGAATTGGGCAAAAACTCCGATTTGGCTTATATGACAATGGTAACCAATTTATTTCCAAGTGGTATGAATGGTCTCGTAATCTGTGTTATGATTGCCGTTTTGGTAGGAACTATCGGTTCATCGCTTAATGCTTTGAGCACCGTTTTTACCAATGATATTTATGTAAAGAAAATAAATCCATCAGCCTCTATAAAGGAACAGATTAAAATTGGCCGTATTACAATTGCGGTTGGCTGTTTGTTTTCTATTTTGATTGCGATTGCGATTGATAATATAAAAGGGCAGAATTTATTCAATATTTTTCAAGCCGTTTTAGGTTTTCTGGCACCTTCTTTATCTGTTGTGTTTTTATTGAGTATTTTCTGGAAACGCACCACAAAAAGAGCCGTAAATGCAACTCTTTCCTGGGGTTCTGCTTTTAGTCTTTTCGTTGGAGTTTTATATTTATGGATTTTTCCTGCTGATAAATATCCCGTTTGGCCTCACTTTTTATTGATTTCGTTTTACATTTTTGCTATTTTATTGGTGTCTGCAATTCTTATTTCGGTAACAGATAAAAATCCGGAAACCAATTTTTCAGAGGAAGCGGATATTCCTAAGACTAGTAAAAAAGTGAAGTTGTTGTTTGGGTTATTGGGGTTGGTTATTTTAGGATTATATATGATTTTTAATTTTAACTAAATAAACTTAAAACCTTTTTGCAAGTTTTATTAATAAAATTATAGAACGCTTTCTTTAAAAAAAGGGAGTATTTTTTATTTTCCAGTCGAAACCAACAACTCCCGAATATCAACCTTCAAATATTTAGAAATCTCATAAAGCGTTTCAATAGAAGGTTGAGTTAGGAAAAAGACAATCCATATAGTATGCTTTTTATTTTTTTTAAAAAGAAAAGCTTTACTTCTTATTGACTTTGCTGAAAAATAAATCAGAAACACTTTGTGTTAGCTTCTTGCGGAGATTTCTCCTGCGTCGAAATGACACGATTGAGGAAAAGAAAATATAGTTTTAGAATGCCAAACGTCAAGTTTGTCATTTCGACGGAGGAGAAATCACACAAGCAGAGCACACACTTAAATGGAGTATATTGGATGCGATTTCTCCTTCGAAATCGAAATGACAAGATTGAGGTTACTTTGTGAATAATATTTAAAGTAAAAAACCTTTGCGTCTTAGCGACTTTACGAGATTAAAAATTAATTCGAAGCCTTTTTTCTCCCTTCAATATTAGGAAGAAACCCAGTGATAATTCCAATCAACGGCAGAAATGCACAAATCTTAAAAACATATTCTATACTTGTGGCATCTGCTATTTTTCCTAAAATTGCAGAACCCAAACCACCCATTCCAAAGGCAAATCCGAAGAAAAGACCAGCGACCAAGCCTACCTTTCCGGGCATTAATTCTGTAGCGTAAACCAAAATCGCTGAGAACGCAGAAGACAGAATCAATCCGATAATTACAGATAAAGTTCCGACCCAAAATAGCGATACATAAGGTAACATTAAAGTAAATGGCGCAACACCTAAAATAGAAACCCAGATTACATATTTTCTTCCGTAGCGATCACCAATTGGTCCACCGATTAAAGTTCCCGCAGCTACGGCACCTGAGAATAAAAATAAATATACTTGTGACTGCTGGATGCTGACATGAAATTTATCTATCAAAAAGAAAGTATAATAACTCGTAATACTACTCATACAGAAGTATTTAGAAAAAATTAAAACCAATAAAATTACAAGAGAAAATATCACTCTGTTTTTAGATAAATGATGCGTTTCTATTACATGTGAAGCTTTATTGGCATTTCTTAAAGCCAAATGTTCCGTATACCAAATGGCAATTTTGTACAAAGCAAAAATTCCAATCAGTGCAATAATACAGAACCAGGCCACATAAGATTGTCCGTGCGGAATTACTATAAAAGCGGCCAATAAAGGTCCGATGGCGCTTCCGGCATTTCCTCCCAATTGAAAAATTGACTGTGCCAATCCTTTTTTTCCGCCCGATGCCAAATGTGCCACTCTCGAAGATTCAGGATGAAAAATAGAAGATCCGATTCCGATTAAACTTACCGATAATAATAAATAAATAAAGCTGGAAGCGATCGAAACACAAAATAACCCGACCATTGTAAAACACATTCCAATGATTAAAGAATAAGGTTTTGATTTTTTGTCGGTATACATTCCCACAAAAGGCTGTAAAATAGAAGCAACAATTTGATAGGTAAAAGTGATAATTCCGATTTGGGAGAAAGTCAGATTAAAATTCTCTTTAATTAAAGGATAAATTGACGGAACAACAGCTTGTAAAAGATCATTAATTAAATGAGAAAAACTGATTATAAAAAGTATGGAGTACGTTGTTTTCTTGACTATTTCCGGATTTGCTTTAATGGTTTCCATGATTTGTTTTTGAGTTAATTTTAATTTTAAAAATAACAGCTGTATTATTTTTTACAAAGGTTAAAAGAAATTATTGTGTCGTAATTACTATATTTGGACAATGAATAATCAAATTCGGACATATCGAATGGCGCAGAATCATGGATTCGTAATTGATTCCACTATTCCAGTTATAGGGTATACCGAAATGGTAAACAACGAGACGTGTATCTCACACTCACATCCCAGAGGACAGCTGATCTATGCTACGCGCGGTGTAATGAATGTGGTTGTCGGCAATAATATCTGGGTTGTGAATCCGTTACAGGGGTTATGGCTTCCGGGCGGCGTAGAACATCAGGTTACTTTTCAGAAAGATGTTAATTATTACAGCGTTTTTATCGATCCGTCTGCGATTGAGGGGTTACCGGTAAATAGTTTTTCTTTTGATATTCCGATCTTTTTAAAACAATTGGTTTTTAAGATCATTACTTTCGGAACAGAAGGAAATTTTACTTCGCCTCAAAGAAGAATTATCGAGGTGTTTTTAGATGAACTGGCGTTGATTGTACCAAGTGCCACTTTTCTTCCCACCACAAATAATGAAAGATTACAAAAAGTAGTCGAACTTTTACTGAACGATGTTGCCAGCAAAAACACGATAGATCATTACGCCGAAATTTCTTTTATGAGCAGCCGAACTTTATCCAGACTCTTTATAAAAGAACTCGGAATGAATTTCAGCGATTGGCGTACTCGTCTAAAATTGCTTGAAGCCATAAAAAGATTAGGCGAAAAACAATCCATAAAAGAAATTGCCCTCGATTTAGGTTACGAAACAGCAAGTGCTTTTATTTTTATGTTCAAAAAACATTTGGGCAAAACCCCTTCTAATTATATTTTAGAAGAGGAAAATGATTTTGAAACAATATCGGCATAAATTTGCTGTATTTTATTCTGACATCATTTTTTTGCCCTAAAAAATGACATCCAATAATTTTTCTCTTAAAAAATTATGAAAGATTCGGGAACTTTATCAAATAAACAGGATAGTACAGGGTATGAAACGTAAAAATTACGCTTATTTTAGTGGTAAATATTATTTTTATGCTAAACCGCTTGTCAATTATTAAGATTTTACTTGTTTTTGGAGTGTTATTCTCTTTTACGTCCTTGTGTGCACAGGAAAAACCAAAAGAAGCAACATGGATTTGGTATCCGGGAGATTTCGAAATTAATCTGGCCAATCAAATGCAGAACAGAAGAACAGAAAGAGGTTCTTTTTTTCCTGTTTTCTGGAAAACTGACAGTCCTTATAATTTAATTGATTTCCATAAAATATTCGATCTTCAATCTCCGGAAGAAGTGACAATTGCAGTTGAAGGAACATACAATATAAAAATTGACGGTAAAGCATTTCAGGGATTTCCAAAGAAAATCACAATGCCGGCAGGGAAACATAAACTGAGTCTGAAGGTGTATAACCAGGCTTCGGTTCCTGCAATTTTTATTGATGGAAAAACTATAAAATCAGACAATACCTGGCTGGTTACTTATGAAGATAAAGAGTGGATTGACGAAACCGGAAAAGCTTCCGACCAATCCGGAACAACCTGGCTTCAGGCGGGATCCTGGAATTTAAACCAACCAAATCTTCCCCCTTCAAAATTTGCTTTGCCTGTTAAAAAAATGGAACCGGTAAGCAATATCAAAATGGGTGCGGAAACACTTTACGATTTCGGGAAAGAAACTTTTGGTTTCATCAAATTAAACAGACTTCAGGGAAAAGGAACGGTTGATATTTATTATGGTGAATCTAAAGAAGAAGCTCTTTCTAAAGAACATACCGAAACTTTAGACCATGTAGAAGTGGATTCCAATGCGGCACAAGACCAAATCATGGAACTTTCTAAAGCGTTCAGATATGTTCTTATTGCTCCGTCTTCCGGAGTGAATATTACTTCCGTGAATATGTTGTTTGAATATGCCGACTTAAAAGACAAAGGAAGTTTTACGTGTTCTGACGCTCAGATTAATGAAATTTATGATGTCGCCAAATATACCTTTCACCTTACGTCAAGAGAGTTTTTTATAGATGGAATAAAAAGAGACCGCTGGATTTGGTCCGGTGATGCCTACCAAAGTTATTTGATGAATTATTACTTAACCAATGATTCTCCAACTGTAGAAAGAACGCTTTTGGCCTTAAGAGGAAAAGACCCTGTTACGGCACACATCAATACCATAATGGATTATACTTTTTACTGGTTTTTAGGAATTTACGATTATTATCAATATAGCGGAGATAAAACGTTTATCAAACAATTTTATCCCAGAATGCAATCCTTGATGGAATATTGTCTGTCCAGAAGAAACGAAAACGGAATGATGCAGGGACTTTCCGGAGACTGGATTTTTATTGACTGGGCAGATGGTCTTAGCAAAAAAGGAGAGGTAAGTTTCGAACAGTTATTATTGGCAAGAAGTTTAGAAGCCATGACGGTTTGTGCAAAAATTGCGGGTAATGATGCAGATTCAGCGAAATATCAAGATTTAGGAATTCAGTTAAAAACTAAAATCTTCGACAAATATTGGAATCCGGAAAAACAAGCTTTAGTACACAGTTTTGTTGACGGAAAACAAACCGAAAATGTAACGCGTTATGCCAATATGTTTGCGATTTTCTTTGATTATTTTAATGAAGAACAAAAACAGCAAGTTAAAAAATCGGTTCTTTTAAATGATAAAGTACAAAAGATCGTAACACCGTACATGCGTTTTTATGAATTGGAATCTTTATGCGCAATGGGAGAACAGGATTATGTATTGAAAGAAATGAAAGAGTATTGGGGAGGAATGCTAAAACTGGGAGCAACCTCTTTTTGGGAAGAATACAACCCAACCAAAAAAGGAACAGAACACTTAGCAATGTACGGAAGGGAATTTGGAAAAAGCCTTTGCCATGCCTGGGGTGCAAGTCCGATTTATTTGTTGGGGAAATATTATTTGGGAGTTAAACCAACCGCACCGGGATACGCTGAATACGAAATCAAACCCAATTTAGGCGGATTACAATGGATGCAGGGAAAAGTTCCAACACCAAATGGGGAGGTAGAATTGTACTGCAGTACCAAAGAAATCAAAGTAAAAGCATCTGAAGGTGAAGGAAAATTGATTTTTGAAAGTCAAAGCAAACCAAAAACAAATTCGGGAACGATTACAGCATTAGCAAAAAATAAATATCAATTGACGGTTAAACCGAATGTGGAATATAAAATAAGTTATAAAGCGATTTAGCTTTTCTACCCAGTTTTGTCATTTCGAGGAACGAGAAATCACACTCGTAACCACAAAGATTATCGATTATTATTGCGGAATTTCTAGTATGATTTCTCCTTCGTCGAAATGACAAGATTGGGGATAATCGTAATGATTAAAGGCCTTTAAAAAAATAACCAATGTTTTCAAATAAAATAAAATACCATTTTACTCCCAAAACAATAATTACAATATTGCTGTTTTTGCTATGTTTTCAGATAAAAGCACAAAAAGCAAGTTGGAAACCGGCATCTTTCGAAGTAATAAACAAATACAAAACATTCACAACATCCCAATACGCACATGTATTTTCAGGAAGCAAACACAATATTGTCAGACTTGCCCCAGAATTACAAGGATTAAAAGGTATTGAACTTCCATTAGAAAATTATAAAAGAGAAACGAATGCGCCATTAAAATTAAAATTTAAAGAACCGGTTCAGGTTTTGGTAGGGGTTTTTCAGGAAAAAGACAATGCGGAATATTTTCAAATTAATGCTACAGAAAAAGCCAGATTGGTTCTTGAAAATGGAGTTACTATTACCGGCTTGCCTCCTGTAAACATTTACGCAATTTCTTTCGAAAAAGGAACACAGACAATTTTACCAAACAGTAAAGGATTATATGCCATTTTTGGAATTGTAAAAAATAATCAGGAATTAGTTTTCCGCAATGCTGAACTACCAGACGGAAAGCTTTGGAATCCAACTTTTATCGTGGAAGGATTCTCCGACGAAAAACCTCTTTTCGAAATTGTTAGTGGAGAAAACAAACCCGTTGTAGACGAAGGAATGTCTGGAACAGAAGGAATTCAAGGCGGATTTGAAGGCGGAAGAGTTGTAAAAGTGGGAGATACTTATCATATGTTTCCAACAGAAAGAGCAGGAGAAAAAGGCGTTGATTATTATTACGACCGCGTAAAAACCAAAATTGGTCATTGGACGAGTAAAGACGCCATTCACTGGAAAAGGGAATCTACAATTTATCAGGCAAGCGGAACGTATGCGGTAACGGAAGATGATAACCCGATCAACGACCGTCGTGCGGCAATTTGGTCTTATATGCCAATTTTCAACGAAAAAGCAAACAAATGGTACGGCTATTATCTGGCATATACCGTTAGTAAAGAAATAGAACCCAACCATTCTTTTGGACGAATCTGGAGATGCGAATCAACCGTAGAAGGCATCAACGGAATTGGCGGCCCTTATAAAGATATGGGAATTATTATGGAACCCGGTTTGGACTCTCAGCCGTGGGAAGGACGTCAGGGCGTGGCTTCCTTTTTTCCTTATCAGGCGGGTGATAAGTGGCTGGGATTTTACAGTGGTGCTTATCCCTTTAATTCCTGGGCAGATTATCCCAAAAAATCCGGGAAAGGCTGGTTTGTAGCTTTAGCCGAATCGAATAGTTTGGAAGGTCCGTGGAAAAGAATGAACAAAGGTGTTGAACCAATTAAATCAATACATCCTTTTTTTGTTGAAAACCCTATTGTGAGCCAGCTCCCAAACGGATTATATATTGCCATTTTTGATGGAGGTCCTGACGGCTGGGGGCATCATTTACCAAATATGATAGGATATTCGTTATCAAAAGACGGTTACAAATGGTCGGAAGCAAGATACCTGCCAATAGAAACCAAAGTAAATAAATGGTGGGATATTATGAGAACGCCATTGTGTTTAATCCCGGAAGGAAATGATGTGTACACGATTGTATATAATGCAATTGATCTGAAAAAACGATTTCATCCTACCGGAATGGTAAAAGTAAAATTGAATAAGGAAGTGATGGAATTAAAATTGGAAGAATTGAAAAAGAATAAAGAAGATTGAGTAAAGAAAATAGAGTAAAGAAGATAGAA
>JBDTNT010000324.1:0-4782 GCA_039933615.1 Flavobacterium sp.
GACTTTGAGAGATTATTTTATAAACTTTGATTATATCTCGCAAAGACGCAAAGAAAAAAAACTTAGTGTCCTAGCGCCTTCGTAGCCAAAAACCAAAACCAAATGAAAATTAAATATCTAATAATTGCCATTACAATATTCTTCATCAGTAGTTGCGCAACCAAATACAAGAAAAGAGAAATCACAGACGGTGTAATGCAGGAGATTTACAACGAAATCAAAACGCCTTATAAATACGGTTTGGTAATGGTGCCAACAGATAACTCATACAAAATGGATTGCCCGAGTGTATTTAGAAAAGATGGAAAATGGTTTATGACGTACTTAATCTACGGCGGAAGAGGTTATGAAACATGGCTGGCAGAAAGTGACGATTTAGTGCATTGGAAACATTTAGGAAAAGTAATGTCTTTTTCTGAAAATGAGACACACTGGGATGTCAATCAAAAAGCAGGATATATTTCACTGCAAGATCCAACTTGGGGCGGAAGCTACGAATGGGAAAAATATGAGGATAAATATTGGATGAGTTATTTTGGCGGAGACAGTAAAGGTTACGAAGCTGGGGTTCTTTCTATCGGAATGGCTTATACAGATCAATCACCAATAACACCTCACGAATTTAGCAGATTAGACAAACCTGTTTTATCGCCAACAGACAAAGATGTTCGCTGGTGGGACAACAGTACGATGTATAAAAACACGGTTATCCGCGATGTCGAAAAACAATCAGGACACAATTTTATCATGTATTATAATGCTCGCGGCGATAGTTTGAAACCAGGAAAGGGTGCTGAGCGAATTGCAATGGCAGTATCAAATGATATGAAAAATTGGGAGAGATATGGAAAAGCACCGCTTTTAAATCATCATAAAGGAATTACAGGAGATCCTTATATTCAACGTATTAACAACACTTGGGTAATGTTTTATTTTGGAGCTTTCTGGAAACCGGGAGCTTTCAATCGTTTTGCGGTTTCTAATGATTTATTGCATTGGAAAGATTGGGAAGGAGAGGATTTAGTAAAATCTTCTGAACCTTATGATAATTTATTTGCACATAAATCATTTGTCGTAAAATACAATGGAGTAGTGTATCATTTTTATTGTGCCGTGAATAAAGCAGAACAAAGAGGAATTGCAATTGCAACTTCTAAAGATTTAGGCAAGAGCGAAATGAATTTTGTTGCTCCTCCCGAAAAGAAAAAATAAAATTGTTTTAAAACAGTCCACAGACGGCACAGATTAAACAGATAAAATGGTTTTTTTTATAACTTCATTTGGGAAAATCTGTTAATCCCATTTAATCTGTGTGCCAATTAATCGACAGTCACATAAAGTCAAAAGAAAATACAATGCAAAAATCTAGTGAATACAATTTAATGAAAAATAACATAAATCTATTGTTAAAGAGAATTTCTATACCTCAATTTTTCAGCTTTCGATTTTTGACATTCGCTTTTTCGACTTTATTTTTTTTAAATACTTATGTAATGCAGGCGCAATTGGTAACGGGTGAGCCTGCGGGAATACCTAGAATTCCAGAAAAGTATGTAGATAGTAATATATGGGAGAATCCTTTAATTACAAGTTTAAATAGAGCTTCAGCACGAGCTACTGCTTATTCTTACAGCAATGTTGCCGATGCATTAGAAGGAAACAGAAATAAGAGCAGAATCAAAATATTGAATGGCGAATGGGATTTTAAATTTGCTAAAAATCTCCAAGAAGCACCTCAGGATTTTTATAAAAATGAAGTCAAAGGCTGGGATAAAATAGAAGTTCCATCCAATTGGGAATTAAAAGGTTATGGAATGGCTATTTACAAAAGTGCAGTTTATTCGTTTCGACCAGTAAACCCGCCTTTTGTACCCAAAGATGATAATCCGATTGGTTCTTATCAACGAAAATTTACAGTACCCGAAAATTGGGACGGTATGACCGTTACGCTTCATTTTGGAGGAGTAAGTTCAGCTTTTCAAGTGTGGGTAAATGGAGAATTTTTAGGCTACGGACAGGATAGCTGTAATTCATCAGAGTTTAATATAACACCTTATCTAAAAAAAGGGGAAAACGTATTATCAGTTCGTGTTTTTCGTTATAGTGATGGTTCATATCTTGAAGACCAAGACCATTGGCGTTTGAGCGGGATTCAGCGTGAAGTCTTTATTATGGCCGAACCTAAATTGCGTATTCAAGATTTCTTTTATCAAACTAAATTAGATAAACAATACAAAGATGCCGTTTTTCAATTGCGTCCCCGCTTAGAAAATTTCACAGGAGATACTATTAAAAATCAGACTTTTGAAGTTCAATTGTATGATGCTCAAAATAAACCTTTATTCGAAAAAGCTTTAGTTAGAAAAGCATCAGAAATTATCAGCGAAGTTTCTCCTCGTTTAGATAAAGTACGTTTTGGCTTTTTTCAGGAAACAATTAAAAATCCATTAAAATGGAGTGCTGAAATTCCAAATTTATATACGCTGATTATGACGCTAAAAAATCCTGACGGAACAATCAGCGAAGTAAAAAGCTGTAAAGTTGGTTTTCGTTCTATCGAATTTTCCAAAGTAAATAGTAAAATGCTCATCAACGGAAAAGAAACATATGTGTATGGCGTCAATCATCATGGGCATAATCCCGTTCGCGGAGAAGCAGTCAATCATCAAGATTTAGAAGAAGATGTGAAGTTGATGAAAAAATTCAATTTCAATTTCGTTCGTACCAGTCACTTTCCAGATGATCCGTATTTCTACGAATTATGCGATAAATATGGCTTGATGGTGATGGATGAAGCTAATCTGGAGACTCACGGCTTAGGTGGATTTTTAAGTAACGATCAGCAATGGACACAGGCTTATTTAGAGCGAATGACCCGAATGGTAGAAAGAGATAAAAACCATCCGAGTATTGTAATGTGGAGTTTAGGTAACGAATCAGGAAAAGGACCCAACCATGCAGCAATGGCAGGCTGGACACACGATTATGATATTACGAGACCAGTGCACTACGAACCAGCACAAGGAAATCCGAGATTAGATGGCTATATTGATCCTTTAGATCCACGTTATCCTAAAACAGTCGACCATTCGCACCGTTTTGAAAACCCGCAAGACGAACCTTATGTAGATATGGTGAGTCGTTTTTATCCGGGTATTTATACACCAAAATTTTTAGTAGATCAAAACAAAGATACACGTCCTGTTATTTTTATAGAATATTCACATTCTATGGGAAATTCTACAGGAAATCTAAAAGAGTTATGGGATGAATATCGTTCAACGCCAAGAGTTATTGGCGGTTGTATCTGGGATTTAAAAGATCAGGGATTGCTTAGAAAAGATCCAGTAACGGGACAGGAATATTTTGGTTACGGCGGAGATTTTGGAGAGAAAAAACACGATGCTAATTTCAATATCAATGGAATGGTTGCTGCCGATGGACGGCCAAAAGCAGCAATGTTTGAGAATAAATGGATATATCAGCCGGCAGTTTCAACTTTAAACCAGGATTTTAAACTAAAAATTCACAACAGACAAGTAGTTCAAAATTTGATTGATTTTATTCCCGTTATCAAAATTTTAGAAAATGGTATTGTCGTAAAAGAAGTGATTTTGAAACTGCTGGATATTGCAGCAGGTAATGATCTGGTTCTTGATGTAAAGAAATACCTTCCGAATATGAAACAAGATTCAGAGTATTTTTTAAACATAGAATTTCAGCTTCCTAAAGATGAATTTTGGGAAAATAAAGGCTATGCAGCTGCAACAGATCAATTTTTATTAAAAAAGAAAGAAACTCCAATTGCTGTTGAAAACTCAAAAGAGAAATCAGAAGTTTTAGAAACCAGTTCAGATTTTAAAATCAGCGGGAAAACTTATGCAATTGTAATTAGTAAAACAAACGGCGCATTAACTTCATATAAATATAAAAATGAAGAACAGGTTTTTGCTCCTTTACTGCCAAATTTTACAAGACCGCTTACAGATAATGATCGAAAAGGCTGGAAACCAAACAAGGTTTTAAAACAATGGTACAATGCAGTTCCTAAATTGGTAAATACGGTCATGGGCAATTTAAATGGAGAAATTAAAATTACCAGTACCTATGAAGTTATAAAAGACAGTGCTCAGGTAAATGTTGATTATTTAATTAAATCAAACGGTATTATTCAGGTAAATTATCAATTAAAAGCAGATAAAGCATTACCAAAAATTCCAAAAGTTGGAATGCAGATGGGAGTTCAAAGACAATTTGACCAAATTTCGTGGTACGGAAAAGGGGAACTGGAAAATTATATCGATCGTAGTTTTGGTTTTACAGTTGGTAGATATTCTCTGCCAATAGATAAATTTATTGAGCCTTATGCAAAGCCTCAGGAAAACGGCAACAGAACAGAAGTAAGATGGATGGCTTTTACTACACCACAAAAAAACAAAGGGTTATTGGTTGTAAATGATGCCAAAGTTTTGAGTATGAGCGCATGGCCGTATACGCAGGAAAATTTAAACGGAGCCAAACATACTTTTGACTTAAAAGATCCAGGATTTTTGACAGTAAATATCGATTTAATTCAAATGGGAATTGGAGGAAACGACAGCTGGTCGCCTGTAGCAAGACCTATAGAAAAATATGAAATTCCTTCGGGAGATTATCAATATACTTTTTATTTAATGCCTTTCACTTCATCCAAAAATGGTTTAGAGGAGAGTTTGAAAAAGTTTAAATATTAATATAAGGTTAGTTTAGAAGATAGTTTTGTCATTTCGACGAAGGAGAAAT
>JBDTNT010000325.1:0-5790 GCA_039933615.1 Flavobacterium sp.
TTGTCTACTTGTTCCGGCAAAGCCAAAATATAAGTACTCTGTAGTTTTACCATCTGGCGCCAGTCCAGAATTTCTTTTATAATCGGATTGTCATTCGCCAAATAAGTCAGGACCTCTTCACCGGTTGCATATTGACCTGTTTTGGTTTTCTTTTGTTTGGTACCGCCAATTTTCATTTTATCAAATAAGATATCACCCAATTGTTTCGGCGAAGCCAAATTGAATTTCTCACCGGCAGTCTCGTAAATTTTTTGTTCCAAAGATTTAATTTCAACCTCCATTTCTTTGGACATTGCGCTTAAGAATTCAACATCCAAACGAATTCCTTCGGTTTCCATAGCGGCCAAAACACTTACTAACGGAATTTCGATTTCATCGAATAACTTTTTGGTTTCTGTTTTGTCTAATTCTGTTGTGAAAATTTCTTTTAACTGCAAAGTCACATCTGCATCTTCAGCGGCATATTCCTTGATTTCTTCAAGTGCAACATCGCGCATCGAGATTTGATTTTTGCCTTTTTTACCAATTAAAGCCTCAATTGATTTTGGCGAATATTTCAAATAAGTTTCAGATAAAATATCCATATTATGACGCATATCCGGATTAATCAGATAATGGGCAATCATAGTATCAAAAAGTTTTCCTTTTACAGTAACACCATAATTAGATAGGATTTTCAAGTCATATTTTAAATTCTGACCAATTTTTTCTATATTTTCATTTTCGAAAAACGGAACAAATTTGTCTATTAAAACTTGGGCCTCTTCCTGGTTTTCCGGAAACGGGACATAAAATGCTTTTCCTTTTTCATAAGAAAACGAAATGCCCACCAGTTCCGCATGTAGAGCATCTAAGCCGGTAGTTTCGGTATCAAAACAAACAGAAGTCTGTTTTTGTAAATTTTGCAACAGTAGCTTTAAACCCAAATCACCTTCAACAGCCTGATAGGAGTGAGGTGTGTTTTCTAAGGTAGTGTAAAAAGAAGTTCTTGCCGTTTCAGGATTTTCATCTGAAATTTCACCTCCAAAAAGATCAAACTGATCGTCATTTTTAGGTTGTGGTTTTTTGTATAATTTTGCATCAGACGGTCCGCTTTCAGATGGAGTTCCGCCGGTTTTAAACAAATTATCAAATTGTTCCGCCATTCTTCTGAATTCTAATTCCTGAAAAATAGCATCTGTTTTTTCAATATCAGGGCGTGTTAATTCGTAATCGGTTTCATTAAAAACAACATCGCAATCTATAATAATGGTAGCCAGTTTTTTAGAAAGTATCCCTTTCTCTTTATTGGCTTCTATGTTTTCTTTCATTTTTCCTTTCAGCAAATGTGTATTTGCCAATAGATTTTCCATAGATCCGAATTCTTTCAGGAATTTCTTTGCGGTAACTTCTCCAACACCTGGTAATCCGGGAATGTTATCGACAGCATCACCCATCATTCCAAGGAAATCAATTACCTGCTCCGGTCTTTCGATTTCAAACTTGGCCAGAACTTCAGGAACACCCCAGATTTCAATTCCGTTCCCCATACGGGCGGGTTTGTACATGAAAATATTTTCAGAAACCAATTGTGCAAAATCTTTATCAGGCGTAACCATGAAGACTTTATAGTTTTCCTTTTCAGCTTGTTTTGCAATTGTACCGATTAAATCATCGGCCTCACAGCCATTAGATTCAATAATAGGAATGTGCATTGCATTTAATAAACTCTGAATATATGGAATTGCAATTTTTATAGCCTCCGGAGTTTCATCACGATTGGCTTTATATTCCGTATACATTTCAGTTCTTACATGACTTCCGCCTTTATCAAAAGCAACTGCCAGATGATCCGGTTTTTCTCTTTTAATGACATCCAGAAGGGAATTCATGAAGCCCATAATTGCAGAGGTATCCATTCCTTTGGAGTTAATCCTTGGATTTTTTATGAAGGCATAATAACCACGAAATATTAAAGCGTAAGCATCAAGTAGAAAAAGGCGTTTTTGTGACGACATAGGTACAGTTTATCAATTCAATTTTCAAAGTTACGAATATCACTATATATTATGTTAGAAATTACTTTGTTATTTGTTTTTCATAAATAAGGAGAAGATTTAAGAATTATTTTACAAAATTTCAAAGAATTGCAAACCGAAAGATTTTTTTTGTCGTATGTAAATAAAAACAATAAATTATGAGAGAGAATTTACTTACGCCGAAATCCTTTTTTTTGATGGGATTAATGTCAATTTTTGGAGCATGCTCTAATGATGACGATAGAACTCCAATTGTACAGCCTGAACCAGAGCCAATGCCAAGTGTTGCGCCTCCCGCAGATTTTACGGCTTTGACAAATGATAATAAAGTTTTTTATTTTAATGCGAAAGACCTAAAATCACCAGTTAAGTCTTATTCTATAACAGGATTACAATCTGGAGAAAATATTATAAGCATCGATTACAGGCCTGCAACAGGTCAATTGTATGGTTTAGGTTCAACGAGTAGATTGTATATTATAAATGAAAATTCAGGATTAGCAACACCCTTAGGTGCAGCTCCTTTCTCTCCGGTTATTGAAGGAACATCTTCTTCTATAGATTTTAATCCAACGGTTGACCGTGTGCGTTTGATTTCAAATAACGGAAAAAACCTAAGATTACATCCGGAACTGGGTACTGTAGCAGCAACGGACGGAAGTCTAAATGGAGTTGCGAATACTCAGGTTGAGGCCATTGCTTATACCAATAGTATTTCGGGAAGTACAACGACTCAATTATTCGATATTGATTATACTACTGATAAATTATACTTGCAAAATCCGCCAAACAACGGAACCCTTGAGGAAGTAGGCAGTTTAAAGGTAGATTTTTCAGGAGTAGGCGGGTTTGATATACAACCTGAGTCGAATTTGGGAATGGCAGTTAACAATAAGAACAACGAATCCAGATTGTATACTATTAATTTAATGAATGGTGAAGCTACATGGATTGGGGTTTTCACACAGCAAATTGTTGAAATAGCATTTAAATCAAAACCTATTGCTTACGCAACAACCGCAACAAACTCTTTGTACAGATTAAATCCAGTTACAGGAACGTCAAGTTCAGTCGCTTTGACAGGAATGAATACGAGTGAAGAAATAGTTGGTTTGGATTTCAGACCTGCAAATGGTGCTCTTTATGCAGTAACAAACCAAAGCAGATTGTTAACTGTTAATCCTTCAAACGGGCAGGTTACAGCAGTTGGTACGGGATTAACACCTATGTTATCCGGACAATATTTCGGATTTGATTTTAATCCTACTGTAGATAGAATACGATTAGTGAGTAATACAGGGCAAAATCTACGTTTAAATCCCGATACCGGAGTAGTTGCCGCTACAGATGGCACTCTTAATCCAGGTATGCCATCTGTTTCTGCCGCTGCTTATACAAATAATTTTGCACAAGCTTCATCGACACAATTATTTGTCATTGATTCAGGTAATAATAATTTGTATTTACAAAATCCGCCAAATATTGGGACTCTGACATTAGTAGGCAGTTTAGGTATAACAACAACAGGAATGAATGGTTTTGATATCGGAGGTAACAGCAGTGAGGCATTTGCTTTATTGACTGTTAATAATGTTCAATCTATTTACAAGATTAACTTAACCACTGGTACCGCAACTAAAACAGTTGATTTTTCCCCTGCTGTTACTTCGATGACTTTAGGACTTGGCTTTTAAAATATCAGAAATCTATTTAAAAAAGCAGCTGGGATTTTTTCAGCTGTTTTTTTTGTAAATTAAAGTTAAAATTTTTAGGGGATATGATTTCTTCATTTTGTCTTCATTTTACAGAGGTAAATTTGATCTGTAATTAAAAGGTTATTAATTTAAATTATTGAAATCATGAGAAATTTTTTAATGTTACTCGTAGCAATTTTAGGAACTACAGCAATGGTTCAGGCATTTCCACCAGCAGTAAAAGTTGGTCCTGTCAAAGAAATTAAAGCAACTCCCGCAAAAGAAGTTAAAGCTACAAAACATCCTAAAAAGAAATCTGATAAAAAAGCAAAATCTGATAAAAAAGAAGCTCCAAAATCAGAAGAATCTACAATGAAAAAATAAGAATTGTTTTTGTTTTGCTTTCGAAGGATTGTAAGGTGAGCAAAACAGAAAGGATAATTATGGAAAAAGCTGGTAAAGAAATTTATCGGCTTTTTTTGATTCGTTAATTTTTTAATAACAGGCGACAGGGCTTTTTATAATTGCTTAATTTTAGTTGCGCTTAGAAGGTATAGATATGAATATTTTAATTGTTGAAGATAATAAAGAACTTGCTGCTGAAGTCTGTGATTTTTTGTGCAATATAGGTTATGTATGCAAAATCACCCATAATTGCGGCGATGCTTTAGAAGAAGTTAGCAGTAATGATTATGATGCAATGCTGCTTGATCTTGGCCTGCCTGACGGGGATGGTTTTGAAGTTTTGAAAGCCGTTAGGAAAACCAAATCAAAAATAGCTGTGATTGTAATTACGGCCCGTGGCGAATTAGACGACAGGATTAATGGTCTCCATCTGGGTGCGGATGATTATCTGACAAAACCGTTTGCTTTAACCGAATTGAGCGCGCGTTTGTTTGCTGTTATCCGCAGAATGCATGGTTTTACTTTGAATGATTTGATAGTTCATGGTTTTTCATTGCAATTGCAGGATTATAAAGTAAGTTTCAGCGATATCCCGATTAATCTGACCAAAAAAGAATTTGATATTTTTCAATATTTAGTGTTGAATAAAAATCGGGTGATTACCAGACTGCAATTAACGGAACATATTTGGGGAGACATTCTTGAAGTTAATTCAGATTCTAATTTTATAGATGTCCATGTTCGGAATCTTCGAAAAAAATTAGACAAACATACAGACATTAGCTGGTTTGAAACCGTTCGAAATGTGGGTTATCGAATAAATGAATAAATAGAATTATTGTGAAGATAAAACACCAGTTGGCAATTTTTAATGCACTGACAAGATTGTTGGTGATTTTGGTTTTATGGCTAATGTTGCCAATTTTGGTCGAAAATGTAGTTTACAGACACATCAATAATGGGTTGCTCGAAAAAAAGAAAAAATTTATTGACCATTTAAATCAAAATGAGATCAATGATTTTATCGAAAATTCAGGTGATTCGACCGAAACGTATTCTCAATTTTCTACGCTTCACAGCGAATTTCTGGTACTTTCAAAAGTTCCTGTAAAACTCCATCAGAAGGAAACCACTTTTAGTAATGATTACAGGGTTATTGAAGGGGAAGAAAATGAATACCGGATTCTGAAATATCATTTTACCTATGGAAAAGAAGGTTATCAACTTGAAATTGGCAGCGATCTCAGTGAGGTAAACGATCTGACATTTATCATCCGGTTTTTTATTATCATTGTACTGGTCATAATTCTGTTGGTGACATTTCTGGCAGATACTGTTTATATTGAATATTTGCTCAAGCCTTTCTATAAAATTATTGACACTAAAATCCGGCGCGTAAATGAGCCCGAGACTTTTGATCATACTCCAATAAAAGCAAAATCAAGGGATTTCAGGGAACTTGATTTGGTCTTAAATCAAATGATGGATCGCATAGGGGAGCTTTTTAAAAAAGAAAAACAATTTATTTCGAATGTTTCCCACGAACTTCTTACTCCAATCGCTCTGCTCAAAAACAAGCTGGAGAACTTATTGCAGAATAATTCCTTAGATGATAATGCGGTTGATAAAATAGCAAGTTCCCTGAAGACATTAGATATGCTGAAAAAAATCAT
>JBDTNT010000326.1:0-5108 GCA_039933615.1 Flavobacterium sp.
TTATGGTAAAAGATTTATTCGAAAGAATTCAGAACAATAAAGGGCCATTAGGAAAATGGGCTTCACAAGCTGAGGGGTATTTTGTATTCCCTAAATTAGAAGGAGAACTTGGTCCGAGAATGCAATTTGGCGGGAAAAATATTTTGAACTGGAGTATAAATGACTATTTGGGTCTTGCAAATCATCCGGAAGTACGTCAGGCAGATATTGATGCCGCAACTGAGTTTGGTGCTGCTTATCCAATGGGAGCCCGTATGATGTCAGGTCATACAAAATACCACGAACAATTAGAAAATGAATTAGCTTCTTTCGTAATGAAAGAATCAGCTTACTTGTTGAATTTTGGTTACCAGGGAATGGTTTCTACTATTGATGCTTTAGTAACTAAAAATGATATTATCGTTTATGATGTAGATTCTCATGCCTGTATCATTGACGGAGTTCGTTTGCACATGGGTAAACGTTTTACTTACAGGCATAATGATCTGGAAAGTATAGAAAAAAACCTGCAGCGTGCTACTAAGATGGCTGAAGAAACAGGTGGTGGAATTTTATTTATTACTGAAGGTGTTTTTGGTATGCGAGGACAGCAAGGGAAACTAAAAGAAATTGTTGCCCTTAAGAAAAAATATAATTTCAGATTATTGGTTGATGATGCACATGGTTTTGGTACTCTTGGTAAAACAGGAGCGGGAGCAGGTGAGGAGCAAGGAGTTCAGGCAGATATTGATGTTTACTTTTCTACTTTTGCAAAATCAATGGCAAATATTGGAGCTTTTATAGCTGCAGATAAAGATATTATTGATTATTTGAAATACAATCTACGTTCTCAGATGTTTGCTAAGGCATTGCCAATGATTCAGACTATTGGTTCTTTGAAACGTTTGGAATTGTTACGTAATCACCCGGAATTAAAAGATAAACTTTGGGAAAACGTAAATGCATTGCAAAATGGACTGCGTTCAAGAAATTTTAATATTGGAGATACAAATACTTGTGTAACGCCAGTATACTTAGAAGGAAGTGTTCCTGAAGCAATGGTGATGGTGAATGACTTAAGAGAAAACTACGGTATTTTTCTATCGATTGTAATTTATCCTGTAATTCCAAAAGGAATTATTTTATTGAGAATGATCCCGACAACTTCACACACTTTATCTGATATTGATGAAACACTGATTGCTTTTGAAGCAATTCGTGAGAAATTAGAAAACGGAACATATAAAGAAATTGCAAGCAGAACTAAAGTTGATTTAGACGCTTAATTTCATATAAATAAATTTCTGTAGTGGGAATTATGTAAAAAAATCCATTCTGATAAAGAATGGATTTTTTTTGATTTGAATTAAATTTATAGTTCTAAAAACATTAAAAAAAGAATTATGAAAAAACTATTCACACTAACATTCATTATTATCGTTGGTTTTGTTTCTTGTAAGAAAACAGATACTGTAACGGGAGAAATTGCGCCCAGCGCACCAAAAGAAGCTGAAATTGCTGAACCTGCCGGAAATCAATGTTATAGTTATGCCTCAAATAATAGTATGGTAGATTTAAGCTTTAATGTAAATTCTCAACAGGAAGTAAATGGTACATTAAGCTATAATATATCTGGGAAGGATAAAAACGAAGGCATTCTAGTAGGAAACATGAAAGGTGATACTCTTATTGCAGATTATACTTTTACATCCGAAGGAATTTCTTCTGTTCGTGAAGTGGCTTTTCTTAGCAGAGAAGGAACCTTTATTGAAGGTTATGGAGAGACTGTAGAAGCAAATGACAAAATAACTTTTAAAGACAAGTCAAAATTAAAATTTGATCAGAAAAATATTCTGATAAAAGTTGATTGCAAATCTGTAAAATAAAAAAATCCCGGAAGGGATTTTTTTTATTTTACATCTCAATACTTATAAATCTTTACGATAGGTTTTTCTCTGACAGTGAATTTTGGGATCAAAATTCTTCCATAGTAAATGAATTGCCGTGTTTTCTGCTAATTCCGGTGTTCTGATACAATTCTGAATTCCTTTTTCTGAAAAGGTCTTAAAATATTCATCAAAAATAATGGCGGTAACTCCTTTGTTTTGATAATCCGGATGAACTCCGATTAAGTAAAAAACCACATCTTTACTCTTTTTCCTCGCTCTTAATAAATGGATAAATCCAAAAGGGAACAATTTTCCTTTTGCTTTCTGTAAAGCCTCAGAAAAACTTGGCATCACAATACTAAAGGCAACCAGATTGTCGTCCTTGTCTACCACAAATTTTATATATTCCGGATTAATAAAACTGATGTATTTCTTTTTGAAATATTCTTTCTGAACGTCAGAAATCGCCACAAACGAAGCTAATTTCGCATATGAATCATTAAACAAATCAAACATTTTGTCCACATGTGGCATAATGTCTTTTGTTTTGGTAAAAGTTAACGACCGTAAGCCATATCTTTTTTTGATTAATTCCTGAGCCTTCAAGAAAAATTCCGGCTTTACATTAGAAAATGGAAAAATACTTTCAATATATTCCTTTTCAACCTGAAAATTTAATTGTTCAAAATGGGTTACATAATAAGGATTGTTGTACCAGGTGATCATTGTTCCCATCTGATCGTAACCTTCTGTAAGTACTCCAACTTTATCTAAATTAGAAAAACCCATTGGACCTTCAACATGTTCCAGATTGTTTTGTCTTCCTAAGTCGTAAACTTTTTCAAGTAAAGCTTTGGTAACTTCGATATCATCAATAACATCAAACCATCCAAAACGAACTTTTCTTTTATGCTGATTATTAACCTCAGACCAATTGATGATGGCAGTTATTCTTCCGACAATTTCATTGTTTTTATAGGCCAGATAAAAATAAGCTTCAGCATTCTCAAAAGCAGGATTTTTGGTTTTATCAAATGACTCCAATTCATCGGCAATAATAGGCGGAACCCAGTATGGATTGTCTTTATACAACGAAAACGGAAATTTTATATAATCAGTTAATTCTTTTTTTGTTTTGGCTTCTTTAATTGTAATCATTAAATCGTATTGTAAAATATCTCTTTGCGAGATTTGGTTATTTAATTCTTATTCGTATTTAGATTTACGTTTTCTTTCCTGCTCCTGATAATCTGTTTCTTTTTCAGATTTTACACCTTCAGGGTCTTTAGGGTCTTTTTTCTTCTCTTTTCTGGATTGCTTCTTAAATTCCATTTGCGTTTCCTTATACTTGGTATCATAACGCCATGAAACTCCAACTCCTCCGTATAAAATAGATGGCGTGCCTTTAAAATTAGTGCTGACAGAGGCATCAACCTGTAAGTTGGGATTAATCAGGTAAGCAGCGCCACCCCGTACGATAGCATCACTGTAATAATCACTTTTATAACCCTGGTTTTCAACAAAACCGGACCATTTATCATTAAATCCATGCGTTAAAGTCAGTACATAACCATAACTTGGATAATCTGTACTAATATAATCTGCAATAATATTAGTAACAAAAACCCATTTACCACCTCCAAATTGATTTTGAGTAATTAATGCTATTTTTGGAGAAATGCTGGATTCAGGCGAAAAAGAGTACGGGTTATTTTTACCGACAAAATTGGCTCCTGCAAAAACCGATACTGCGGGTATTAACTGATGCCAGTCAAAGCGGTGATTTGCTTTGTAGCTATAAATATTTTTTGTTTTTTCGTAATTTTTGAAAGGATCATAAATTAAATATTTAGCTCCTAATACAGTCTGTCTGAAATTATTCTTTTTATAATTGTTGTAGGGTGTATCGAAACTTTCCATTTGATATTGTAAATCAAGGATAAATTCCAGTTTTTCCAGAAATGCACCATATCTTAACGTTAAATCTGTACCAAAACCATTTGCGTCATAATTTAATAAATCATGCTTTTCTTTTATTCCGTAAATGCCAATTTCTGCCTGAATAACAGACTTCCCGACAGCAAAAGCCGACATGGTTTCACCGGGACGATTGGAGTTGATAACATCAGTATATTGTGCGAAAAAAAATTGTGGTATAAAAAACAGTACTGTAATGAATAAGTTTTTAATTTTTAACATAAACGTATTTTTGGATTAAAAAGTAATAACGCAATTCAAATGTACTATATTTTATTATTTATTTAAGATTGATATTTTAATTTTAAACAATGGATTTCTTAATTTTGGAAAAAAATTATACAATTATGCAAGAAGCATCTTTTTCAGGTTTAATAAAAGCTATTGTTTACATGATAGCATTTTATTATATTTTTAAATTTTTGGCTAGAATCTTTTTGCCGGTATTGGTAAAAAAGGCGGTAGAAAAAGCAGGAGAGAATTTTCAGAGACAACAACAATATAGCCAGGATAATTCATGGCAAAAATCGCAACGCAATAATGATGAGATAATTATCGATACTGCAAACGCAAAAAATCCCCGCGAAACCAAAAAAGTAGGAGATTATGTTGATTACGAAGAAATAGATTAAGTTTGTGTCCTAAATAAAAAATAGGATTCATCATTTAACCAAACCTGCCTAAATTGAAAATAGTAAATAAGTTCTATCCGCATGCCCTTGTTATATTGGGCTTTATTCTCGTTTCTTTAATTTATTTTTACCCTGTTTTACAAGGGAAACAAATTTTCCAGTCCGATATTGCACAATATACCGGAATGGCTAAGGAGCAAAATGATTTTAGAGCCACAGAACATGCTGAACCGTATTGGACAAATTCTGCTTTCGGTGGAATGCCAACGTATCAGCTTGGTGCAAACTATCCTAACGATTATATAGGTAAATTAGATGATGCATTGCGTTTCTTACCACGTCCTGCGGATTATTTGTTTTTATACTTCTTAGGTTTTTACGGATTGTTATTGGTTTTAAAAACAGATCCATTAAAAGCTTTTATCGGAGCAATCGCCTTCGGTTTTTCAACTTATTTAATTATTATTTTAGGTGTCGGCCATAATGCAAAAGCGCATGCTATTGCGTATATGCCCTTGGTTATTGCCGGATTTATACTCGTTTTTCAGAAAAAATACATTTGGGGAGGTTTACTCACCATGTTTGCTGTGGCTTTGGAGGTGAATGCCAACCACTTTCAAATGACCTATTA
>JBDTNT010000327.1:0-12765 GCA_039933615.1 Flavobacterium sp.
TGAGGGTAAAATGAGTAAAGTGCAAAATCTTTACCTTTGGCGAAGCCGTTACCGTTTTTGAAGGAGAATTTAAATTATTGATACAATGATAATAGAAACACTCAAAATCTTATTTGACAGAGATTTAAACAGATTAAAGAATGAAATTGATTTGTATAAAAATGAAGTGAACATTTGGAAAGTTGAAAAAGAAATTTCCAATTCCGCAGGAAATCTTTGTCTGCATTTAATTGGCAACCTCAATACCTATATTGGTGCAGAGATTGGAAAGACAGCTTATATCCGAAACAGGGAACTTGAATTTTCCTTAAAAGATATTTCTAAAGCTGAGCTGATTAAAAATATAGATAAAACGTTAGAAATCGTTACGACATCACTTGATAAATTAACTGCTGAAGAATTGGAATATGAATATCCTCTTTTGGTTTTTGAAAAGAAAACTTCTACAGGATATCTATTAATTCACCTGACAACTCATTTAGCCTATCATGTTGGACAAATAAATTATCACAGAAGGATTTTAGATGAATGCTAAAACAACATAGGAATAGAAAACTGATTTATTGACATGACGGCTTAAATGCAAGATTTACTTTTTATTTCAAAGTTGTCTATTTTTATTTTAAATTATTAAGAGCCACATCTTTAATACGTAAATCTTAAAAAAAATGAAGCCCAATCCTTTACGATTTGGGCTTCATTCCGTTTTGATCTTACAACTTAGATATTATTGATCCTGAATATATTCTTTTAATGAATATCAGGATTAATCCTTTCGTTTAATTACCAAGAACAGCTTTCAACTCAATGTACTTTTCAAGGTTATTAAAGTTATGTCCCTTTTCTTTCATCGATTTAATAAAAACCGGAGACGCCCCTACTGCTTTTGCTCCAATAATATCATCCAGATTCACATCATTAAGCCCAAGATCTTTATATTGGTTAATTAAATCAGCTGTTATATTTTGTGATTTCAAAGCAAACAAATCATCCGGTTTGATGTTTTTATAGCCCGATTTTTCAAAATCATTTATATATTTTGGAGTAATATTTAGTGATTTCAAAGCAAATAAATCATCCATTTTGATATTTTTGTAACCTATTTTCTCAAATCCTTTTATAAATTCCGGAGTAATATTCAAAGATTTCAAAGCCATCAGATCATTATTTGAAAGGTCATTATATCCTAATTCTTTAAAAGAATCGATAAACTCCTTATCAATATTTAATGATTTAAAAGCAACAATATCATCCTCATCTCCCTCTTTGCTGTCGTCTTTGGCAGAATTTTTAAAATCGGCAATATATTTCCCATCGATACCCTGAGATTTTAATGCTATGATGTTACTGGCAGTCATATCCTTGTAACCGGCTTTGCGGATTTCTTCGATAAAAGCTTTATCAATACCCAGTGATCGGAAAGGAATCAGGTCATTTAAATCTAAATCTACAATTCCGGATTCTTTAATAGCAGTAATATAACTTTCATTTACATCTAAAGCTGCCAACGGAATCAGTTGGTCTTTATCGAGCTTATTATACCCATTTTTCTTTAGCATTTTTACATAAGATGTTTTTACATTTACAATAAAAAAAACCATGAGGTCGTTATCTTCCGCCACTTTGACGCCTTGCTGAGCCATTTCTTTAATGAAATCTTTATTGACAGCAAATTTGTAGGTTCCCATTCCGGTTTCTCCTTCAAATTTTCCAATAAAAGTCATAGTTCCTGCTTCGCGGGTTAAGGTAAATTGACCCTTTTTATCCCTTGGAAGATCATTAAATTCACTCAATTGAAATGTGGTTGAAGAATTGCTGTTCTCTCCGTTTTTAAACTGAATATTTACTGTATTGCCTTTTATTGTTGCAAACCAGTTTCCCTCTGTGTCCATTCCGTTTTGAATGCTGGAGTGCTCTTTAGATTCTTTAGACTCTGCATTTAAGCTTAGTGTCTGACTTTGCGCTGCCGGCTGATTAAAAAGGCAGGCAAACAATACCAATAATGGCACCAGGAAAAAATATTTCCAAGTGGTGTGTACGTTTGATTTTTTTGAATTCATCATAATGATTCGTTTTTTGATTAATGATTGATTATAGTTGGTTGTAAGACTCAATGGAAAGTGTGGTGCCACTACTTTAAGCAGGCTAAACTGATAACTCTCTTTTTCAACAGTATCCTGTTGTAGCATTTTATCATCAGTCAAAAATTCAAGATTGGTTTCTAATGCTTTACGCCATTGCCATGCAAAAGGATTAAACCATTGAAAAACAAGCACCATCTCTGCCAGCAAAAGATCAATGGTATGTTTTTGTTCAATATGAATTTTTTCATGCTGTAAAATCTGAGTATAGGTTTCCCACTCGTATTTCTCCGGATTGATAAAAATATTATTAACGAATGAACAAGGCGCTTTGTCCCCCGTTATTTCAACAATACGGAATTTCCCATCCTGAATTGCCGACAATGAATACGCTCTGTAAAGCAATATTACAGCCTGCATCAGGAAGTTAAGGGCAAAAATTACTACCCCAAACCAATACAGGTAAACCAGCCATTGCAATACTAAATCGATATTGAAGCGTTCCTCTGCCGGTTCAGTAAAAACTTTCGGAGCGGATGGCGTTTTCAGATCAGCGGTTTGCTTTTTATTAGCCGGTATTTTAGCTGCCGGAACAGCCGTTTCTACAGCGTCTTTTCTAAAGGACAATTGCTGTGGTACAGGAAGCAAAGGCAAAATAAAAGCCAAAATCATACAGCCAAGCAAAACAAACCTGTTTAACTGAAAGAAAGTTTCTTTTTGCAAAAGCAATTTATAAAACACAAAACAGGCAGAAAGAATAAGGGCTGTGTACAAAATATAAGGTATCATATTTTATCTTTTTTAATGATGTTTACAATTTCATCCAGTTCATTTTCCGTAAGCTTCTGCTCTTTTGCAAAAAAAGCAAGCATTCGGGGATACGAGTTATCAAAATACTGGCTGACAATATCTTTAAGTGCAAACTGCTGATATTCTTCCCTGCTGATAACCGGAAAAAAGCAATGCATATTCCCTGTTGTTTCATGATTTAGAAATCCTTTTTCTTCCAGTATCTTGACTATAGTCGCCACACTGTTATAATGTGGCTTTGGGTCTGGCAACAACGGAATTATATCCCTGATAAAGGCTTTATTCAAATCCCAAAATACCTGCATGATCTGTTCTTCTCGTTTTGCTAATTTTATCATTGTAAAAATATTTTGACAAATATAACTACTAATTAATTAGTAGCAAAACTAATTGATTAATATTTAAACTAATTGATTAGTGAACACCAGACAAATTCAACAAAGAAACCAATGATACAGGGGTTTAAAAGCTGTTATATTTTTTTAAATTATTATTATTTATTTTTTACTTCATGCCTTTTTATCTTTTTAAATACTCGTTTATTCAAAACATTTTTTTTATTTTGTTATAATTTAGAACATCGAATAAATACCTGACTGTTACAATTTGGACTAATTTTGTAAAATCGAAGAATTAAAAAACCACGAATTTAAATCTCCGTTTAAAAGTGTTTATCTCATTCTATTAATGAATAGACGTTCCAAACAGCAAAATATAAATCCTAAAGAGAACTAAAATGGTACATGAAAGAGTAATGGAAAAGTTGGGAATTTTGTCTGATGCGGCAAAATATGATGTATCCTGTTCATCAGGTCAGAGCAATCGGAAGAATAAAGATAAAGGATTGGGCAACGCCAGCAATTCCGGTATTTGCCATTCGTATACCGAAGACGGGCGTTGTGTCGCGTTATTAAAAATTTTATTGACCAATCATTGTATTTTTGACTGTGCCTATTGTGTCAGCAGAAAAAGCAATGATGTAAAACGAGCTGCTTTTACAGTACAGGAAGTGGTTGATCTTACGATTGGTTTCTACAGAAGGAATTATATTGAAGGCTTATTTCTGAGTTCCGGTATTTTTGATAATCCTGATTTCACTATGGAACGTTTGGTCAGAATCGCAAAGAAATTAAGGCTGGAACATAACTTTAATGGCTACATCCATCTGAAAGCTATTCCGGGAGCAAGTGACGAATTGCTGAAAGAAGCCGGAATGTACGCCGACCGCTTAAGTGTAAATGTAGAGATGCCAACAGAACAAAGCCTTAAATTACTGGCACCGGAAAAAAACCACATCGATGTGATCAAACCCATGCAATATCTTAAAAATGAAATTGCAGGCCATAAGGAAGAGAGAAAATTAAATTATAAAGCGCCGGTCTTTGCTCCTGCGGGTCAAAGTACACAAATGGTTATTGGTGCAACTAAAGAAAGTGATCTCGAAATTTTAGGAATGGCCGATTATTTTTATCAGCAGATGAACATGCGTCGTGTTTATTATTCCGGATATGTGCCTATAAGTTACGACAACCGCCTTCCTTCTATTGGAACGCCTGTTCCCATTATACGTGAAAACCGTTTGTATCAGGCTGATTGGCTAATTCGCTATTATGGGTTTAATGTCAATGAGATTGTCGGGTTTGACCAGCCCAATCTTGACCTTGATATTGATCCTAAACTGGGGTGGGCACTACGAAACCTGCATCAGTTTCCTGTCGACATCAATAATGCTGATATTGAACTTATTAAGCGTATTCCCGGAATAGGCTTTTTAAGTGCCCAAAAAATTGTAGCCGCCAGAAAATTTAAAAAACTAGCGCCACAGGATTTACAGAAAATGGGGATTGCCTATACCCGGGCCAGGTATTTTCTTGCCTTTGCATCACCATTTTCAATGCAAAAAGATTTTACTGCTATTCAGATTAAAGATCATATTTTAGATTCTCAAAAAAGCAAATACCAAAACGATTTCTCTAATCAGCTTTCTCTATTTGGCACATGATACAGGTAATTTATGACGGTACTTTTGAGGGATGGCTTACTGCTGTATTTGAAATCTATGAGTTCAGACTAAAAGATATTCTTTTCACAAAACAACAACCCACAACAGCTTTGCTATTTGCCTCTGTGTATTTTGTGGTAACCGATCCTGAAAAAGCAAAACGGGTTTCCGATGGTTTACGAAAACGGCTTTCAACAGAAGGTTTTAAAAAAATTTACGGGACTTTTTTATCAGAAACCGAGCAAGCAGAAGATGTTATGTTTAGATTCGCCAGCTATGTTTTCTCTACTACAAAAAATATAGAAGAAGATTTGGGCAACAGCGTGGTGTGGGATGTTAGAAAAGCTGCCCGGATTACGAGAAGGGAAAGTCACCGAATGAAAGCTTTTGTTCGTTTTAAACGAACAAAAGACCTATTGTATTATGCCATTATTGAACCCGACTGTGATGTACTTCCTCTGATTGAAAATCATTTTGTAAGCCGTTATGCCGATCAGCGATGGCTTATCTACGATACAAAACGGAAATACGGTATCTATTATGATCTTGAAAAAGCAACTACAGTCGAACTCCAATTTAGTAACGATGTAAATTCCACTAAATTCCTAGCTGAAATTTGTGATCAGGAGGAAGCATTTTTTCAGGATTTATGGCTGCAGTATTTCACCAATGTGAATATTGAATCCAGAAAAAACACGCGTCTTCACCTTCAGCATATGCCCAAACGATACTGGAAAAACCTGACTGAGAAAGTGGCAAATCTTAAACGATAAGAATAATTTGGGAATATCATTTATCTTTTAGAATTTGTAAGAATCCAAAGTCTAAAATTATTCGTACATCAAATAGAACTATGAGCGAAACATGCAATAATTAAGCTTAAAGTGTATTTTTTTAAATTAACTTTGAAAGAAAAATATGAAAAACACAATGATTAAAATTTTACTTATTTCAGCAATTCTTTCTTTTGCAAGTTGTAGCGTAAGTTCTGCCGGCCCTTCCCGCAGCTCCAACGGAAAAGTAAAAAGCATACCACCGGGACAGGCAAAAAAAATGAACGGTGACAAGAGTGCTAAAAAATATGCTCCGGGACAAAATAAATAGTCAGACGAAATTGCGGTGCTAACCATATAAAATCTATTTTAGTTGCCTTCATTTTCAACTTCGGCTTAGTTTTTGTCTTTAACCTAAATTATTAATCTAATAAAAATTACGATCATGAAATCTATCAAACATTTATTGACGATACTATCTTTTTTTGCATTGTCTTTATCATACGCTCAGGTCTCTGTTAATGTCAACATTGGAACACCACCAGCCTGGGGTCCATCAGGATACAATGATGCGCGTTATTACTATTTACCCGATCTTGATACTTACTATGATGTAAATACTTCTAATTACATTTATGTAAGTAACGGACAATGGATCCATGCAAGATCCTTACCTAGAGCTTATCGTAATTATGATCTGTATAATGAATATAAAGTAGTCCTTACCGATTACAGAGGAAACAGACCCTACGATAATTATAAAGTCCACAAGGTAAAATATGGCAAAGGATACAGAGGAGGGCCACAAAAAACGATTGGACAAAAACCCGGAAAAGGAAACAATAAACATTCACATGATAATGGAAATGGCCATGGAAATGGTCATGGCAAAGGAAAACATTAAAACATAAAAATAATATTCTGACTGCAATCCGGTCTAATTCAAAAGCCTGTAAATATATATTACAGGCTTTTTTATTTGAATATTTTCCAGAACGAAATAATACCCATAAGTATAAAAATTTGGCTAAAGCCTTTTCCAGATTTCAACACTATCTCCAACTAAAGCCGGAGGCAGTTCAATTCCCAAATCAAAAACCTGAAACTTGAATCTTCAAGCAAAACCTCTTAACCTCTGAGCCTTTGCACCTCTCAAAAAAACTTATCTCGTAAAAACCAAATGATTATCCTTAGAAAGATTAGCGTCAAACTGATAACCTTCATAATTAAATCCTTTTAAATCATCAATTGTTTCGGCATTGGTATCGATAATATAACGCACCATCATCCCTCTCGCCTTTTTAGCAAAAAAGCTGATTATCTTTAGTTTTCCGTCTTTATAATCTTTAAAATCCGGAGTAATCACGGGCACTTTTAAATTTTTCACATCCACAGCAGAAAAATATTCATTACTCGCTAAATTCACAAATAATTCCCCTTTGGTCAGTTCTTTATTTAAAGCCTTGGTAACGGGTACTTTCCAAAAATCATGTAAATTTTTATGATCTTCAATTGGCAGTTTTGTTCCCATTTCCAGACGATATGCCTGCATGAGATCAAGTGGTTTTAGGATTCCGTAAAGACCGGATAAAATTCTAAGCTTGTTTTGCAAAACATCAAGTTTATCTAACGGGATTGTATACGCATCCAAACCTGTGTAAACATCCCCATCAAAAGTATAAACTGCCGGACGTGCATTTTCGGGAGTAAAAGGTGTTTTCCATTTTTGATTTCTCTCCCAGTTTAAATCGGCGAGCTTTTCAGAAATTGACATTAGTTCTGCTAAATCAGACGGCTTTTTAGGCTTTAAAACTTTATGAACCTGACGTGCTTCTTTTAGAAAAGACGGTTCTGTATATTGTGCAGTTGGTAATTCTTTTTCAAAATTTAATGACTTCGCAGGCGATATAACAATTTTCATTTGTGCATTTTTAAGTGATTCAAAAATACAAATTGAATCTTTAAAAATAACCGATTTTAATTGATTTATTCGATACCTGGATAAAGTGGACAGAATATTTTTTTTACGAATTACACAAATTTCATGGATACATTTATATTAACTTACGCTGTATGATTTGCAAAAATTCGTGTAATTCATGGCAAACTCTTTTTCTCTTTTTTTATTTTGATAAAAATTGAGACCTAAAACTGTGAATTTGTTCAAAAAAGTCAACAATAGATTATAAAAGGCGTTTTCTATGTTGTAAATTTGCAGACGTTCGATTCTCCTTAGGAATAAAACGTAATATTTAAAATTCGTGAATTCGTGGCTATACAAACAAATTATAAAACAGCTTTACAACATAAAATCTTCGGAATCATTTCGCAGGCCTCTCAGGAACTAAACATTGATACTTACGTTATTGGTGGTTTTGTCCGGGATTTACTTTTAAACCGTGGTTCTAAAAAAGACATTGACGTTGTAGCCGTTGGCAGCGGAATCGAATTGGCTTTGAAAGTATCTGAATTGCTTCCTAAAAAACCAAAAGTTCAGGTTTTTAAAACGTACGGAACAGCTATGTTACGTTTTGAAGATACTGATATTGAATTTGTTGGCGCCAGAAAAGAATCTTATAATTTTGAAAGCAGAAATCCGATTGTTGAAAACGGAACTCTTGAAGACGATCAAAACCGTCGTGATTTCACAATCAATGCTTTGGCTTTATCTTTAAACGAAAAGACTTTTGGAGATCTTTCTGACCCTTTTGACGGCCTTGCCGATTTAGAAAACAAAATCATCAAAACACCTTTAGATCCAGGTATTACATTTTCTGATGATCCTTTAAGAATGCTTCGTGCCATTCGTTTTGCGAATCAGCTGGGTTTTGAGATTGAAGCGAATTCATTGGAGTCGATTACCAAAAATGCAGAAAGGATAAAAATCATTTCCGGAGAAAGAATTGTAGATGAATTGAATAAAATCCTTTCTACAGACCAGCCTTCCGTTGGATTTTTACTTTTATATAAAACCGGACTTTTAGATCTTATTTTACCTGAATTAACCGCATTGAACGAGGTGGAAGAAATTGAAGGCCATACCCATAAAAACAACTTTTATCATACACTGGAGGTTGTCGATAATATTTGTCCAAACACAGATGATGTCTGGTTACGCTGGTCGGCTTTATTACATGATATTGGAAAAGCCCCAACAAAACGTTTCAATAAAAAACAAGGCTGGACTTTTCACGGACATGAATTTCTTGGTGGAAAAATGGCTAAGAAAATATTCGAACGCCTGCACATGCCATTAAACCACAAAATGAAATTTGTACAAAAAATGGTCATTATGAGTTCTCGTCCGATTGTATTGGCTCAGGATATCGTAACTGACAGTGCTGTTCGTCGTTTGGTTTTTGATGCGGGTGAAGACGTTGAGAATTTAATGACGTTGTGCGAGGCAGATATTACAACTAAGAATCCGTCAAAATTTAAGAAGTATCATAAAAACTTCGAAATTGTCCGCAAGAAAATTGTCGAGGTGGAAGAACGCGATCATGTCCGTAATTTTCAGCCACCTATTTCGGGTGAAGAGATTATGGAAATTTTCAACTTAAAACCTTCCCGTGAAATCGGAGTTTTGAAAGAAGCCGTAAAAGAAGCGATTTTAGAAGGTGAAATTCCAAATGAATATCAGGCTGCATATGACTTTATAATGAAGAGAGCCGAAAAATTAGGTTTAGTAAAAGGTACAAAGTAACAAGGGTAATTAACGGTTTAAAATATAAAAAGTTCCAAACAGAGCATCCAAAAATCTGAACCTCTGCACCTTTGAAACTTTGTAATTCAAAAGAAATGAAAAAGCAATTCCCTACAATCGCAAAAACAGCATTAGTTTTAGTTTATTTAGTAATTGTCGCAGGAGCATTAGTAAGAATGACAGGTTCAGGAATGGGTTGCCCGGACTGGCCAAAGTGTTTTGGCTATTATATTCCGCCAACGGATTTGAAAGAACTGACGTGGGCGCCAAACCGTGCTTTCGAAAAAAGTCAGGTAATCATTAAAGATGAAACTTTATTGGTTGCAAAAGATAATTTTACAACCCAGACTACTTTTGATCCTTCCCATTGGGAAAAATATACCAAACATGACTATGCCATTTTTAATCCGCTGCATACCTGGATAGAATATATTAATCGTTTATGTGGCGTTTTAGCCGGAATGGCTTGTTTTTTTATGGCAATTGTTTCATTCAAATTTTGGAAAGAAAAGAAAAGAATCACATTGCTTTCCTGGTTGGTCGTTTTTATGATGGGATTTCAGGCCTGGTTAGGAGCCAAAGTGGTTTATTCTGTACTAAATCCCATAAAAATAACGGTTCACATGGTAATGGCTTTGGTAATTGTTGCCGTGATTTTATATATCATTCAATTGGCAAGACCAAAATTGGCTGTTGTAACTTATAATGCCACATTCAAAAAAGTACTTTTATTTTCACTTTTGTTAACTTTAATTCAAGTTGCAATTGGTACACAAGTACGCCAGTTTGTTGATGAACAAGTAAAAAATGGTTTAACGGAAAGTATTCTCTGGCTGCAAAATCCTTCGGTTACTTTTTACATCCATCGTTCATTTTCAATTATCATTTTACTGGTAAATGTATATTTATTCATTAAAAACAGAAAACTAAACTTAGGATTTTCAAAAACAAACTGGGTATTGCTTATCATCGGAATAGAAATTCTAACCGGAATAGCAATGGCTTATTTCGATTTCCCAATAGGAAGTCAGGCGATACATTTAGTTCTGGCCTCTATCCTGTTTGGAATCCAATTTTATATGATCCTGGAAGCGAAGAAAACTATCCCAGCCAATTCTTAAAATCCTGGACTTTTTCGCGGCTCACAATTACCTCATCTTCTTTATAGGAAGGTAAAATAACTTTCAGACGGGAATTGGTATAGACCTGAATCTCTTTTATTGCCTGAAGCGGGACAATAAATTTTCTGCTTACGCGGAAGAAATCCTTCATGTCTAACTCCTGTTCGAGGATCTCTAAAGTTGAGTCAATTAAATAGTTTCTGTTATCGAAAGTATGAATGTATGTTCCTTTATTTTCACTAAAAAAACATTCAATTTCATCGGTTGTAATTACTTTTAGATGTTGTCCTATTTTAACGGTAAATCGTTTTTTGTAATTCTTTTCGAAAGGATTAGACAGCATTTTTCTGATCTGCTCGAAATCAAGCTGAAGATTTGTAGTGTCTTTTTCTAACTTAGGAAGGCGCGTTTTAAATTTCGTAACGGCGATATCCAGATCATCTTCGTCGATAGGTTTCAGGAGATAATCGATACTGTTAAGCTTAAACGCTTTTAAGGCATATTCGTCATAAGCCGTAGTAAAAATGATAGCGCTTTTAATATCTATTTTTTCAAAAATCTCAAACGATAAGCCATCTGACAGTTGTATATCCAGAAAAATCAAATCCGGATGCTGGTTGTTTGCAAACCAATGAATCGATTCTTCTACGGAATGCAGCATGGTTTCTACTGCAATATTAAGTTTTTCCAACTTTCGCTGCAATAATCTTGCTGCCGGCTTTTCGTCTTCTATAATTAGTGTAGTCATTTACTAAAATGCAAAATTTAAAGTTATTCCCATTTACTTTGAGCCTCTTCCTTTTTCATGTACTGTTGGATTTTCTTTTCTTCCCAATCATCACTAAAAAACATATCTCTGCCAAAAACAGATAATCCGTGAGCCAGCAAGCCTATTCCCCAAAAAACTGCAGTTGAAAAAGTTTCCCATCTCCAGAAGATTTCATGCGCTCCGGCATCTCCAAAAATACTTTTATTTGAGCTTGAAATGATGATAATTACATTTATAATTACATAAATTCTTAGATGTGAGTAAAACCCTTTTATTCTTTTTACTTTTTTGTATGCTATGTTATAGCGTTCATCAGTACTATATTCTCTTGCATCTTCGTCGTACATGCGTCTTCTTAATCGTCCCATTTTATTTTTCTTTATAAAATTATTGCCATTTATTTTTATTCTCTTTTTCTTTTTCCATCAATTCTTTGATTTTTCTCTCTTCCCAGTCTTTCCCGAAGGCCGGAAATAATTCAAAAACCTTCATTCCATGAAAAACCACCCCAACTCCCCACCACATCAATGGCCAGTAAAACCACAAATGATCCGGCGTTGTAAACAAATTGATAAAAATCAAAAGCAGGTTTACACAAATAAAAGCCGTAAGATTTCCATAAAATCCCTTAATTCCTTCTACCTTCTTTTTTGCCAGGTAGTATTTATCTTCTTCATTATACTTTATTTCCATGATTACTCCCATTTTTGTTGTTTTGTTTTTTTCTCTAAGATGCTTTTCAGCTTACTTTGCTGTTCATCTTATTTCCAGGTTTGTTTGTTATTTTCCTTTTCCAGAATTTCTCTGATTTTTCGTTCTTCCCAATCTGAGCTGTAACCAAAAACCTTGAAAGCATGCATTGTAACTCCAAATCCCCAGCCTAAAACCGAAAACCAAAACCATTGAAATCCAGGAGAATACCTCAAATTTATAAAAATTAAAAAAGGAATCACACAACAATATGAAATTACGTTTCCGTAGAATCCCTTTAATTCTTCCACTCTTTTTTTAGCTCTGAAATAAGCTTTATTTTCATCATTATAATCTGCACTTGTTTCCATAACTGAAATCTGTTTGGTTAAAATTGGAATTTTAACGGTGAAATTCTGTTCATTTTGTTCAATTAGTACTTTTCTGTTCGTTATAATTCCGTATCGGTTTACGATGTTTTGCAAACCAACCCCCTGACGATCCTGTAGCACTTCTTTCTTCTGGAAATTATTCTGAATAGCAAGACAGTCTCCATCAATAAAAATTTTGATATGCAATGGTTTCTGCTCACTTACAACATTGTGTTTTACCGTATTTTCGAGTAAAAGTTGTAAAGACAACGGAACCACTTTTGCATCCGGATTTATATTTTCTGTCGGTAATTCGTAAAACAAACTATTTTCGAAACGCATTTTAAGCAGATTCATATAGGTTTTTGCAAAAGACAATTCTTCTTCAACAGAAACCAATTCTTTGTCTTTTTGTTCTAAAACATAGCGATAGATTTTAGATAAA
>JBDTNT010000328.1:0-5361 GCA_039933615.1 Flavobacterium sp.
GATAACTGAACAAGAATTAAAGAAATAAAAAGGATTGTTAATTTCTTATATGATGGTTTTTTAAACCAAGAAACAGTATTGATTGTCAGCAGATAAAAAGTCAGCAGATAATAAAAATTAAAACCAATATCGCGAATTACAAAAGATTCAAATGAAGCTACATAATGTGTAATCAGATTTAGGAGATAGATACTTTTTTCAAAAATCTTAATTAATAAAACAGGGCAGCTGTAAAATGCAGAAATTATCATTACAATAATTCCTGTAATCATTGTAAAAGATAAAATGGGAAGAATAAGAATGTTGGTCACAAAAAACAGACAGGGAAATTGATGAAAGTAATACAGACAAATCGGAAAAGTCCCAATTTGTGCTGCAAAAGAAACGGTTAAAGCCTCCCAAATATAAGTTGAAATTTTATTTTTGGGCTTCCATATTTCTTTTAGTAGTGGCTGTATCCAAAGAATCGAAAATAAGGCGATATAACTCAGTTGAAATCCAATATCAAATAAAAAGTAAGGTTCAAATAATAAGAGCAACAGAATTGATATTAATAAATTGTGGTAAATATTGCTGCCCCTTCTTAAATGATTACCAATTGATAGAAATGAAAACATGACAACAGAACGCAAAACCGGAGGTGAAAGTCCTGAGATAATTCCAAATAGACTTAACGAAACCAAAATGGTGATCAATTTTATAAAAGAACCTTTTCGTGTATTTGGTATTGGCTTTAAAATAAAAAGTATAAATAACATTATAAATCCAACGTGAAGCCCGGAAACTGATAAAATATGTGTTGCTCCGGAGTATTGATAATCTTTGAGGATATCCGGTGAAACTTCTTGCCTTTGGCCTAAAATCAATGCCATTGCGACATTCATTTCAGTTTTGTTAAAATGTGCCTTTTCAAGATTCTGAATTATGCGCGAATTTAGTCTTGAAGCATAAAACCAAATATTCTTTTTGATTTTTCTGCTCACTTTTATTTCAGATTTAGAGATATATAGCTGTGCATATATTTGTTTCCTGGCAAGATATTCAGCATAATCAAACTGATTGGGGTTTTTTGGAGCTGTTGTGTGTTGTAAAGTTGATTTAGTCTGAATTGTATTTCCAATTAGGAGTGTATTGGGAGTGCTGTCTTTCTTGATATTTACAATAATCTTCCCTGTGTAAGTTGTGTTCTTAATATGATTTAAAACAGCAACATAGCGATCATTATAAGCATTACTTTTTAATTTTTCAATTAGAGTAAAAGACATGGATTGGTCATTTTTAAATACTTTTTTACAATGGGTATAATTTGATTCTTGAAGTGAATCGGTATTAAGTACTAAGGTAGCCAGACCGAGCCAAAATGAAACAAGGTATGTACTTGTGCCAAAATGAATAATTAATTTTTTGTTCTTACGGGATAAGAAATATAGAATTGAAAGAATAATTATTGAGATAAATATCGCAACAGAAGCAATAATAATTGTTGGTTGCCAATAGTGCGAAACCAATATACCAATTATAAAACTGATAGTAATCTTGGCCAATGGGAAATCTAATACTTTCATGGCCTAAAAGTATTGAAATTTTGTAAGAAAAGTAATATTTTATTGAAAATAATTTAGTCGATAACTCTGTTGATCTGAGCAAAGGAATTTTGATAATATGGTTCTTTAGTAGAGGAAATTATCACGCCTTTTGAAGTTGAAGAATGGACAAATTTTATTTCATCAGAAGTTATTTCTGTTATAAGTCCAACGTGATTGATTTGCTTGCTTTTATTGGTTTTAAAGAAAATCAAGTCTCCTTTTTGAGCATCATCAAAATTTATTATTTTCCCAATTTTTGATTGCTCATATGAAGTTCTCGGCATTGTAATTTTTTCAGTTTGAAAAGTAGTAAAAACTAATCCCGAGCAATCATAGCCGGTTTTATTTGTACCTCCGGCTTTGTATCGCACGCCAAGATTATCCGTTGCAACATCAATTAAATGTTTAACAGTATTTTTGTTTTCCCGTTTCGATTCATTTTTAGTTACAATTGCAGAACTTGATTTACACGAAGTAAAAAGGATCGATAAAAGGGCTAAAACCAGTAGTTTTTTCAAAATGAAAATTCTTTTAAAGTTGTTTTAAATCTGCAACAATAAGTTTCGCAGTTTTTTTACTGGCACCAACCCCGCCTAATTTTTGTTCTAAAATATCGTAATTCTTCAACAGTTTTTCGCGATACGCAGGTTCAAGTAATTTGTGTAATTCTTCTTTAATACGTTTCGTGTTACATTCACTCTGTATTAATTCAGTCACAACTTCCTGATCCATAATTAAATTGACAAGAGAAATGTATTTTAATGTAATAATGCGTTTTGCAATCTGATAGGAAATGTTACTTCCTTTATAACAAACAACTTCCGGAACTTTAAATAAAGCGGTTTCTAAAGTTGCGGTACCTGACGTTACCAAAGCAGCTGTTGAGGATCGAAGTAAATCGTATGTTTTATTCGAAATGAATTTGATGTTTTTATTAGTAATAAATTGCTGGTAAAATTCGAAATCCTGGCTTGGAGCACCGGCTATTACAAATTCGTACTCCTGAAAATCATCGACAACACTAAGCATCACGCTCAGCATTTTAGTGATTTCCTGTTGACGGCTTCCCGGCAAAACGGCAATAATTGGTTTTTCGCTTATATGATTTTCTTTTCTAAAAACAGCTTCGTCAAAAGGAGGCTGATTCTGAATGGCATCAATTAAAGGATGTCCGACAAAATCTACAGGAAAATGATGTTTGTCTTCGTAGAAACTTTTCTCAAAAGGTAAAATGACAAACATTTTGTCAACATCCTGTTTAATGGCTTTGATCCTGTTTTCTTTCCAGGCCCATATTTGTGGGGAAATATAATAGTGTGTTTTGTAATTAAGCCCTTTGGCCCATTTTGCAATACGCATATTAAAACCCGGATAGTCTATAAAAATAATAACATCCGGTTTGAATTCAGTAATGTCTTTTTTACAAAAAGTGATATTCGTTAAAATCGTTTTTAAGTTAAAAATAACTTCAATAAAACCCATAAAAGCTAATTCGCGATAGTGTTTTACCAAAGTTCCACCGGCCTTTTGCATTAAATCGCCACCCCAAAATCTAATTTCAGCCTGAGGATCTTCCTCATATAATGCATTCATTAAATTAGAACCATGTAAGTCTCCGGAGGCTTCACCAGCTATTATATAGTATTTCATATTCGTCTTTTTGTGGATGTGTTCTGTTTTTTCAACACAGGTACTTTTTGCAATGCAAAGATAAGATTTAAATAAATAGAGTAGAAATTGCCAAAACAATCACAGCTAAGATAATTCCTCTGGCCATAAATTCTTTGTCCTTTTTTAGCAAAACAGCAAAAACGGCAAGATCCAGCATAGTTCCTAAAGTGATTATTTTTCCTAAATAGCCATGTTCCTTAATAGTTTGAATTCCTGTTGAAATGTCAAATTGAGTAAAAAATGTAATGAATAAATAACTTCCTAAAAACGAAGTAAAAATCCCGACAATAAAACCGATGAGTAAATCTTTTTTATTCATTTAAATTCCAGGTGTTAAGTTGTTGTATAGAATGGTGTGCAGTTAAGTCAAATTGTACAGGAACTACTGAAATATATCCGTTTTCAAGGGCCCATTCGTCGGTGTCTTCGCCTTTATCTTCGTTTACGAATTTACCGGTCAGCCAGTAGTAATCTTTGCCGAAAGGTGTTTGTCTTTTGTCGAATTTTTGTGCATAATAAGCTTTTGCCTGACGACAGATTTTTATTCCTTTGATTTCGTTTTCTTTTAGTTTTGGAAAATTGACATTTAAAACAATTCCTTTCGGCAGTTTATTTTCAAGGGTTTCCAGAGTGATTTTTTTTATAAAAGATTTAATTGGTTCAAAATCTGCGTTCCAGTCATAATCCAGTAAGGAAAAACCAATTGCAGGGATTCCTTCAATTCCTGCTTCAACAGCGGCACTCATTGTTCCGGAATAAATTACATTTATAGAAGAATTGGATCCGTGGTTAACTCCCGAAACACAAATGTCCGGTTTTCTTTTCAGGATTTCATTTACTGCCAGTTTTACACAGTCTACCGGAGTTCCGGAACAGCTATATTCCGCAATAGTGGCATTTTCTAAGGAAATTTTATCCAGATATAGTGTATTGTTAATTGTAATGGCATGACCCATGGCACTTTGAGGCTTGTCGGGTGCAACAACAATTACTTCTCCAATCGTTTCCATGACACTTATCAAAGCTCTGATTCCCGGAGCGAGAATACCATCATCGTTGGTAACTAATATAAGTGGTTTTTCTTGTTTCATATTGCGGGTATTTGGCAGTTTAAAGAGATAAAAAAAGCAAATGTAGTGACAGATTTTCTTAGAATAGTAACAAATAAAATAAAATTTGTCAACTATGTAAGAGTTAACTTTGGCAAGTCAAACATTTTTATATCTTTAACAAAAAATTATAGTGAACTTGGCTTTACTGGCATAGTTTTTACCGTAACTTAGATTAAAAAATTGATGAATGCTATTATTAAATTTATGAAAAGAAATTATAAAATACTTATAGCCGTATTATGCTTGTCGTTGACTTTATTCGCTTTTAAAATAAATGCAGATAAGACAGTTGATCCGGATCCGAACAGAGATAAAACTCTTTTAGAATTGCTTGCGTTTGTTATTGAAAAAGGGCATTATAGTCCGGCAGAAATTAATGATGACTTTTCTAAAGGGATTTTTAAAGATTATATAGATGCGCTGGATCCTTCAAAGAGATTCTTCCTGCAGTCTGATATTGATGAATTTAAGCAATATGAGTTAATGCTGGATGATCAGTTTCTGAATAAAGATCTTACTTTTTTCAATCTTACTTATACAAGATTGATGAAGCGTATGGAAGAAAGCAAAAAACGTTATAAAACTATTTTAGCCCAGCCATTCAACTACAATGTTGATGAGACTTTCAATGCCGATTATGAGCATTTACCTTACGCTAAAAATGCAGTTGAGATCAATGAAAGATGGAGAAAACAAATTAAACTTTCTACACTTTCTTCTCTTGTAACAAAACAAAAATTAGAAGAAGACAAAAAGAAAACAGATCCTGCTTACAAAGCAAAATCTTTTGAAGCTTTAGAAAAAGAGACTCGTGAGAGTTCTTTAAAATCATTGGATGATAATTTTAGTCTTATCAAGGATTTAAATAAAGAAGACTGGTTTTCTGTTTATGTGAATTCTATTATGACACGTTTTGATCCGCATACAAGTTATTTTGCCCCGGAAGAAAAAGATCGTTTTGATGTTAACATCAGTGGAAAACTGGAAGGTAT
>JBDTNT010000329.1:0-6109 GCA_039933615.1 Flavobacterium sp.
AATATCATGAATACTACAGAGATAAAAGGAAACTGGAACGAGTTAAAAGGTAAATTAAAACAAAAATATGCTGATCTTACAGATGATGATCTAATGTATGCTGAAGGAAAAGAAGACGAAATGTACGGAAAACTTCAACAGAAACTAGGTAAAACTAAAGAAGAATTCAAACAGATTTTATCCGATTTGTAAACCTTTTTTGACCCAGAGAAAATACCGTCTAATTTTAAGCTAGACGGTATTTTTTTGGTTAAGTCAAATAACAAATTACTTACACAAAAAATCTTAATTAAATCTATAAGCCCCTTAAACAAAAAAAAAATAATTACCTTTAACCCTATTTTTATCCTATGAAACTATTTATTAAGTTCGACATCAACACGATTTGCACTCTTTTTCTGAAAGAAAAATTAGAGGAGCAAAATATGAATTTCAGCACATTAGGTTTTGGTGAAATTGAACTGGATGAAAACCTTGATGTTGAAGGACTTGACAATTTAAAAAGCACTCTGGCCCCTTTTGGATTTGAAGTTGTTGAAAATCAAAAAAGTGTTTTAGTGCAAAAAATAAAAGATGCGATTATCGAACTTGTTTATATGGATGATAATAACAACTTTAAAAGTTCTGTTTTTTTAGCTGAGAAATTAAATCATAGTTATGGTTATTTATCGAATGTTTTTTCGGAAGTAACCTATTCTTCTATCGAAAATTTTATCATCCTGCAAAAAATAGAAAGATCCAAACAATTGATGCTGGTCAATGAAATGAGTTTAACCGAAATTGCTTTTTTACTAAACTACTCCAGTGTTGCCCATTTGAGTACACAGTTTAAGAACACGACCGGAATAACCCCTTCGGCTTTTCAGAGGATTATAAAGAAGAGAAGAGAAAATTTAAAATAAAACCCAAATACCGCTAAATCAATGCAAAAAAACGCATTACACATTTTACTCGCTGATGACGATGAGGATGACAGACTTTTTTTTAAAGACGCCTTTGAAGAAGTAAGAGTTCAGACTAACGTAACATTTGTCCATGACGGTCTTCAACTAATGGAGCATCTGATGACACCGGATATTAAATTACCGGATATCTTATTCCTGGATTTGAATATGCCAAAAAAAACAGGTAAAGAATGTTTGATCGAAATCAAAAAAACCGAGCATCTTAAAAATATAATTATTGCCATCTATTCTACTTCCTCTTCAGAAGAAGATATAGAAGATACCTTTATTGAAGGCGCCAATATTTATATCAAGAAACCAAGTGATTTTAATACATTGAAAAAAATTATTAATGAAGTCGTTACTTTAAATTGGCATTATCACACCTCTGGTCTGAACCGTGATAATTTTTTGTTGCGCCTAAAATAATAACATTCCATGAAATGGGTACCCAAGTTTAATTCTTCAAACTCATTGAGAGTTATTTTTGTAATCGCAGTTTTCATTCTGTTATTTCTTTCCTCTATTGCATACAAACATAACCAGGATTTAAACGAATCCAGTAAGCTGGTTATGCATACTTACGAAATAAATATTCAGTTAGAAAGATTAATGTCAGCCATAAAAGATGCAGAAACAGGACAACGTGGTTACATCATAACACGAAACGAACGTTTTCTGGCACCCTATACGTATTCGCGTGACAAGGTAAACACTTCCTTTATTACTCTAAAAAAACTTACCGTAGAAAATGCGGTACAACAACGAAACCTGAGAAATCTATTTAAATTAATAATTCAGCGTTTCACTTCATTCGAAAATTGTTTCAAATACAGCGACCCCGCAACATATGATAAGCGAAAACTCGACAATCATATGTTTGGCGGTCGTATCCTAATGGAGAACATTCGTTTTCAGGTCGATAAAATGAATGATATCGAAAAAAAATACCTGGACAGAAGATTGAAAATTTACGACCAGGAGATTTCCCTAAGCCCGGTTTTTTCAATTTCCTTATTTCTGACTGCACTAATTTTTATCATATTAGCCTACAGACAAATCAGTACAGACATTCAGCGCCTTAAGGTTTTTAATAAAAAGCTGCTTATTTCTTCCCGTTTAATGTCTGAATCTGAGGTAATCGGTAAATTCAGTACCTGGCAATGGGATTTAGATACCCAAAAAATTGATTATTCCGACAATCAGTATCGTTTACTGGGCGTTAGGCCAAATGCCTTTGTTCCGGAAAAAGAAACCTTTATCGATTTTGTACATCCCGATGACAAAGAAGCTATTGCTGAATCAATGGAAGGCATCCTAAACAAAAAGCAACTCCCTTTTATATATTATAAAGTTTTACGCGCCGATCGTGAAATCAGACATTTCAAATCAACCGGAAAATTATTAACGGATCAGCAAGGCGGCAAAATCCTACTGGGAATCAATTTTGACATTACAGACGAACACCTCTTAAATATAGAACTTCAGGAACGTAATATAGAATTAGAAAAAAGCAATCAGGAACTGGCCTCTTTCAATCACGTTGCAAGTCATGATTTACAGGAGCCACTTCGAAAAATACAGACTTTTATCTCCAGGATTTCGGATACCGATAAAGCACTTATTTCTGACAGCGCCAAAGATTATCTTAATAAAATTGAAGTTTCTGCCAAAAGGATGCGGGTTTTAATAGACGACTTACTTTTATTTTCAAGAACAAACACAACGAAGAAAGAATTTATAAAAACCAATCTGAATGAATTGGCAGAAAATGCCAAATCTGAATTACTGGAAATCATTGACGAGAAAAAAGCGGTAATTACGATTTCCAAATTACCTAAACTGTCTGTAATTCCCTATCAGATCGAACAGCTCTTTATAAACCTGATCGGAAACTCCTTAAAATACAGCCGTCCGGATAGTATTCCTCAAATACATATTGAAAGCGAAAAAGTCCATTCAGCAGATTATGCCGGCCTGTTAGATCAGAATACTAAAAAATTCTACAAGATCACTTTTAAGGATAACGGAATGGGATTTGACCCACAATTTAAAGAGACCATTTTTGTACTGTTCCAACGACTGCATTCCAAGACAGATTATCCCGGAACAGGAATTGGACTGGCCATCTGCAAAAAAATAACCGACAACCACAAAGGCTACATTACAGCAGACAGTACGCCTGATGAAGGCTCAGAATTTACTGTTTTCCTTCCTGAATAAATCCTACAAAAAAACACACCTAAAAACGTTATATAAATCCATTATGGGAATTATATAACGTTTCTTTTTTATGCTGTAAAGTAAAATATTGATTTCGTTAGCATCTTTGCAATGTAATACTTTATGAAGTAATTGATGGAAGCAAAACCCAGTGTAAAGACGAAATTTTTGAGAGTCTTTTTTTTATTGATCATTATAATATGCATGTCATCATGCAGAGAAAATAATCCAATAGAGACGACTTTAAAAAATCAGGTTTTTATAAAAAGTGACAAAGAACATAGTGAAGCTTATTTTTTAATTGCGACGGCAAACATAAGTAAGTCCATAATTGCGAAAAGTCAGATTGCCCAACAGGAAACTTCAGAAAGCAAAGTACGGGAAATAAGTAAGAGATTAGAAAATCAACAGAATCTTTTGTTACAGGATGTGATGAAAATGGCCAATAACAGGCTCGTGATTGTTACAGATATAAATACAGATAATAAGCAGGATTTATACAGAAGAATCGATAAAAAGAACAACAATTTAGACAAAGCTTACATTAATTCTATGGCAGAATCATTAGCAGGACAAATTAAGTTATTCGAATCGATTTCTAAAGACACAAATGATAAAATGATTTTAAAATTGGTATTACAGTATTTACCGGAAAGTTACCAGCTTTTGAGAGAAGGAGCACAAATTAGAGAACAAATTAATTAAATGCCCGTAATGTCCATTATTAACTAAATTATTTAAAAAATTATGAAAATTCAATCAAAATTATTATTCGCCGTAACACTTTTTATGACAGCAACATTTGGAATGCTGCACGCACAAAGTGAAAATGTAACCACAGAGTTTGGTGTAAAAGGAGGTTTTAACATGTCAAATCTTTACGATGACAGCAACGGCCCTGATGATAACAATGTATTATATGGTTTTAATGCCGGTGTATACGCCACATTGCCAATCTCTGATTTCATCGCAATTCAGCCTGAGGTTTTGTTCACTACAAAAGGATCAGAATTAAAATATGACAATGCTTTCGCATCAGGAAATGCAAAATTCAAATTAAATTATATTGAAGTTCCATTATTAGTAAGAGTAAACATTACTAAAAACTTTAATGTTCATGCCGGTGGTTACGCTTCATACCTGGTAAGCTCTAAAGTTACAGGAAGCGGAGATTTTGAAGGTAATCAGAATATAGACACTGATGACCTGAATAAATTTGATGCTGGTATCGCAGCAGGTGTTGGTGTAGACTTTAGCCCGCTAAGTATTGGTGTACGTTACAACTACGGTTTAACAACAGTTGGTAAAGAAAGAACAGTTTTAGGAACTACCTATACATTTCCAGATGCAAAAAACAGCAATTTAACGGTATACTTATCGTATAAATTAAACTAAGAAAACAAATTAATCATTAACCACAAATAAATAATTAAGACCATGTCAAATTTATTATACACAGTTGCAGTAATCCTGGTTATTCTTTGGGCCCTTGGGTTCTTCGTATACAGTCTGGGAAGCATTATTCACATATTATTGGTAATTGCTATTATCGCAATACTATTCAGACTTATCAAAGGTCGTGACATTTAAAAAAACACAATTATTAAATCAATTATATTAATCCATTAAATCAAATATTATGAAAACTAGTAGCACAATTTTAGGAATTTTAGGAGCCGCAGCGGCGGGAGCATTTTTAGGAGTTTTATTTGCACCGGACAAAGGTTCAAATACAAGAAAAAAAATATCAGACAAATCAAAAGATTACGGAGATAACTTAAAAGGTAAAGTAGATGATATCTTAAGTACTATTAAATCAAATGGTAAAGATATCCTTGAAGAAGGTAAATCTAAATACAATGCTGCAAAAGAAGACTTCAATTCTATCAAAGATGAAGCAAAAGCTGTAAAAAACAACTATTAAAAAGTGACCTTTTTAAATCCAAAAATACCTTTATCATGGAAACAAATGCAACAACAAACGAGAACTTAAATCTTTATGAAAAAGCAGAAGACTATACAAAGACGAGTTTAGAATTAATTAAACTCAAAACTATATCGGCTGCTGCCGACGCATTGTCGACAGTAACATCTAGAATTGCGGTTGGAGCTGTTGTTGCATTTTTTACCTTGTTTCTGAATATCGGACTTAGTTTATGGATTGGAAAAGAGCTTGGTGAGTATTATTACGGATTTTTTATAATAGCATTGTTTTATCTGATTGTAGCCATAGTGCTCCATAAAGCACAGCACAGTCTGATAAAAACCCCAATTGGAAATATGATTATTTCCAGCATTTTAAAAGAAACTAAAAAAGAAGAAATCACTCCTGATTTAAATAATGATAATTAAAAAAAACTGTTATGGAAACCGTTTACAATATTGATACATTAAATCAGAGGATTCAGCTGCTTGAAAATCGACAGGATGAAGAATGGTGCGCGATAAAGGAGGAAATCGATGACATAAAAGAAAATCTGAAACCTCTTAACCTTATTCGGAACACTGTTGAGGAAATCAACGAAACTGTAGGTTTTAAAAGTAGCCTGGCACAATCAGCAATGAGCATCGGAATCGGATATCTCGCCAAAAGATTCATAGTCGGAAAAGGCGACTCAATGTTCAAAGGCATCTTAGGATCTGTATTACAGCTCGCTGTGACCAAATTAGTTTCAAAAAGACATGATTCACACGAAGAATCATCACAATATGAACCTTCAAGAGAGTAACTGTTTAACTATAAATTTAGTATTATGGAAAAGTTTAGCGATATAATTTTAAAAAATGGTGTCAACATTTACTCCAATCTATATAAATATTTTGAATTTACAAGAGTATTTCTAGGTATCTAACTTGCTTTATACGTTTCTACACACAAACGGTTAAACAGTTAATATCCTTCCCTATAAATTCTAATTTTTAATTAGAGCCCATATAAAAAA
>JBDTNT010000330.1:0-10240 GCA_039933615.1 Flavobacterium sp.
TTGCTTCAATTTCTGCAGGAGTTTCTGCTCTTTGGGGACCACTTCACGGAGGTGCAAACCAGGCAGTTCTTGAAATGCTTGAAGAGATTAATAAAGATGGTGGAGATACCGATAAGTTTTTAGCGAAAGCAAAAGATAAAAATGATCCTTTCCGTTTAATGGGATTTGGTCACAGAGTTTATAAAAACTTTGATCCAAGAGCTAAAATCATCAAAAAAGCGGCTAAAGAAGTACTAGAAACTTTAGGTGTTGATGATCCAATTTTAGAGATTGCTAAAAAATTAGAATCAGCTGCTCTTGAGGATGAATATTTCAAATCAAGAAACTTATATCCAAACGTAGATTTTTACTCTGGGATTATTTACAGAGCATTAGGTATTCCAACCGATATGTTTACAGTGATGTTTGCAATTGGTAGATTACCGGGATGGATCGCACAATGGAAAGAAATGCGTGAAAATAAAGAACCAATCGGAAGACCAAGGCAGATATACACTGGTCACCCGCTTAGAGAATTTAAGCCAAACAAATAAAAAAAAACTAAAGCTTCACTTAACTGTGAAGCTTTTTTTATCTTTGCCCAAAATCGAATAAAGTTATGTTGCAATTAAATGTAAAGAACGAAACATCCAGACTGCGTGCAGTAGTTTTGGGTTCAGCTGTTCATAATGGGCCAACTCCTTCATTAGATGAGGCTTATGATCCTAAGTCATTGGAACATATTAAGGCAGGAACGTATCCTATTGAAAAAGATATGGTTGCTGAAATGGATGCTTTTAATGCCGTTTTTCAAAAGTATAACGTAACTGTTTATCGTCCGGAGATGATAGAAAATTACAACCAAATTTTCGCCAGAGATATTGGTTTTGTGATAGATGATACTTTTGTGAAATCTAATATTTTACCAGACAGAGAAAGAGAATTAGACGCAATTCAATATGTAATTGATCAGATGGATGACATAAAAGTGGTTCGTCCTCCGGAAGAAGTTCATATTGAGGGTGGAGATGTCATGCTTTGGAATGATCATATTTTTATCGGTACTTATAAAGGAAGCGATTACAAGGATTATATTACTGCCCGAACAAATATGGAAGGCGTGAACTATATTAAAGAGCTGTTTCCAAATAAAATTGTCAAAGAATTTGATTTGGTCAAATCTAAACTTGAAGCCAGGGATAATGCATTGCATTTAGACTGTTGTTTTCAGCCAGTTGGGAAAGATAAAGGAATTATCTATAAAAGAGGATTTCGTGAAGAAGCTGATTATCTGTATTTAGTAAATCTTTTTGGGAAAGAAAATTTATTTCATATCGAAAGAAATGAGATGTATCATATGTTTTCTAATGTATTCTCGATAGATACAGATGTTGTTGTTTCCGAGAAAAACTTCACCAGGCTTAACAATTGGTTACGCGCAAATGGTTTTACGGTTGAAGAAATTCCGTATGCTGAAATTGCGAAGCAGGAAGGATTGTTAAGATGTTCTACTTTGCCACTAATTAGAGAATAAAAATTTAGCTACGGTTTTAAGCTTCATAATATCATGAAACTTTAAGTCGGAAGCTTTAAAACGAATAAATAATGAAACAAACTACAAACGCAATCGTAATGATTCGTCCGGTTGCTTTTAGAATGAATGAGCAAACGGCTGTAAATAATTATTACCAAAAAGTATTAGACGGACTTTTGCCAAGTACGGTAAATGCAAAAGCACAACAGGAATTTGATGTTTTTGTAGAAAAATTGAGAGCGGTTGGTGTCGATGTAACAGTTATTGATGATACTTTAGAGACGGATACACCGGATAGTATTTTTCCAAACAATTGGGTTTCATTTCATGAAAATGGCGATGTAGCTCTATATCCAATGTTTGCTGAAAATCGTCGTCAGGAACGTCGTGAAGATATTTTGGATACTCTTGAAGATAAGGGTTTTGAAATTACTGATATAATGGACTATACATCAGCAGAAGAAGATGGTATTTTTCTTGAAGGAACGGGCAGCCTGCTTTTAGACCGTGAAAATGGAAAAGCATATTGTGCTTTGTCTCCTCGTGCCGATGAAGAGTTGTTTATTGAGTTTTGTGAAGATTTTGATTATGCTCCGGTAATTTTTGAAGCTTTTCAAACTGTAAATGGTGAACGTAAACTAATTTATCATACTAATGTAATGATGTGCTTAGGAGAAACTTTTGCTGTTATCTGTGCAGATTGTATTGATGATAAAAAAGAACGCAAAATGGTTTTGGATCATCTAAAAGCGGATAAAAAAGAAGTTATTCTAATTACAGAAGCGCAGGTAAACAATTTTGCCGGTAATATGTTGGAAGTAAAAGGAACGAATGATAAGAAATATATTGTGATGAGCGCCTCAGCTCATCAGAGTTTAACTCCAAAACAAATCACCCAGTTAGAGACTCATGCTGAAATTTTGAGTTCAAGTCTTGATACAATAGAGGCTTGTGGGGGAGGAAGTGCAAGATGTATGATGGCTGAAGTGTTTTTGCCAAGAAAATAAGAGCATATTTTTTAAATATAAAAAGGGATAAAACGTAATATTTTTATCCCTTTTGCTTTTTATTGAAATGATTTCTATTAGAAATTTCCTTTTATGATATTTATTATAGAGCTTACAATATATTGAATTCCAATTGAGATTACTATAAATCCAACAATTCTGGAAATTGCTACAATTCCTGAAGCTCCTAATATTCTGGCTAAATAATGGGCGCTTTTCAGAATAACAAAAATGGCAACTGCAATAGCCAGAATAGCCAAACAGGAAAAAATAATTTCTTCCATTTGATGATGCTCCTGATAAAATGCAATTAACAATGAAATTGAGCCGGGACCTGCAAGCATCGGAATTGCTAAAGGTGTCAGGGCAATATCATTACGTTGCTGTGCATCCGTTTCTACTTTTTTATTGATTCCACGTTTTTTATTGAATTTTCCGGAAAGCAATGAGAATCCTGAATTTACAATTACAATTCCACCTGCAATCCGAAGGGCGTCAATACTGATCCCAAAAAAAGTCAATACATATTGACCTATAAAATAAGAAACAATCAAAATGATGAAAACATTTATTGCTGTCCATAATGAAATTCTGGAACGTTCCTTTTGTGAATCATGCTGTGTAAGTCCAACAAAAATTGGAACTGTACCAATTGGGTTTAATACTGAGAAAAGAGCGGCAAATAAATAAATGAATAAATCCATATTGATTGGGTTAGTGGAGTAAAAATAGTCAATTTTTAATACTTGCCAGCATATTCATGTTGTGATATTGTTTTTTTATTACTGTTATTTCTATAAAAATAACCTAAAATAAGCTCGTACTTTTTGATTACTTTTGTTGCATATTTTAAAATGATGAAAAACAAAAAAACTTTAGTTCTGGGTGCTACCACAAAACCAGATCGATATGCTTATAAAGCCATAAATGCATTGGTTCAAAAAGGACACACTGTTTTGGCAATTGGTCAGAATACCGGTGAAGTTGCCGGTGTAAAAATTTACACAAAAGCTATTCCAGTCAAAAATATTGATACTGTAACTTTATATTTAAATCCTTCCCGTCAGCGTGATTACTATAATTATATCATAGAAGCGCAGCCAAAAAGGGTAGTGTTTAATCCCGGGACTGAGAATCCTGAGTTATATCAATTACTGGAGTTAAATAATATTAAGGCCGAAGTTGCCTGTACTTTAGTTTTGCTGGCTACAAATCAATATTAATTTTCAGAATTTTTTTAGTAAGATGAATGACTATGAAAGAATTTCACTGTTAGTAATCAGGATTAGAAGAACTATTAAAATATTACTTTTGTAGTTATGGAATTTTCATCAAAATTAATAGAGAAAGCAGTCAATGAAATGTCACAATTACCGGGGATTGGTAAGAGGACAGCTCTGCGATTGGTTTTACATTTGTTAAAACAACCTAAGGAGCAAACAGGTTTTTTGTCTCAGGCATTATTGAATATGCGTGAGGATATTAAATTTTGTAAAAGCTGTCATAATATTTCAGATACAGAAGTCTGTGAAATTTGTGCTAATTCAGCAAGAAATCATCAGTTAATTTGTGTAGTTGAAGATATCCGGGATGTAATGGCTATTGAGAATACGGGACAATACAAAGGTATTTATCATGTTTTGGGCGGAAAAATTTCTCCAATAGAAGGTGTTGGGCCAAGCCAACTGAATATTTCAAGTTTGGTAGAAAAAGCAAAGTCCGGAATTGTAACAGAGATTATTTTTGCATTAAGCTCAACAATGGAGGGCGATACAACCAATTTTTATATTTATAAACAAATTGCCGAATCAGATATTGTAATTTCAACAATTGCTAGAGGTATTTCAGTGGGAGACGAGCTTGAATATGCGGATGAAGTTACGCTTGGGCGAAGTATTTTACATCGAATTCCGTTTGAAAAAACTTTCAAAAACAATTAAATAGAATCAATTAAAAGGTAGATTTCCTGAAGATTAAAGGAAAACCTATATTTGCCTATAAAATATTCATAATGACAAAAAACAGCTTTTATATATTACTATTAATTAGTGTGTTATTTACATCTTGTATTCCTGTAAAAGACCTGGTGTATTTGCAGGATAAAAATACTTCCGGAGAGCAAAATACTATTGCTGCTGTAGAATCTAAGCCTTATAGATTGCAGGCTAACGATGTTATAGCAATCGATATTAAAGCTATTGACCCTAAATTGGTTTCTATTTTTAACACTTCTGTTACCTCCAATACTTCAACGGGAAAATCAGAATCAGAATTATATTTCTCCGGTTTTACAGTGGATGATCACGGAAATATCAGAATGCCAATTTTAGGGGAAATAAATGTTATCGGATATACTCTTGAAGAAGTTCGATTGATAATTGAAAAGAAATTGCTTGAAGAGTATTTCAAAAGTGAAGCTAATATTTTTGTAACAGTAAAATTAGCCGGTTTCAGATATACTATAAATGGTGAAGTAGGAAGCATGGGCACAAAAACATTATATCAGACCCATGTAAATATTATGGAGGCTATTGCAAATGCGGGTGATATTACGACAGTAGGAAACAGAAAAGCAGTAACTATAATCCGTCAAACACCAACCGGAGTTCAGATGAATGATATTGATCTGACAGATAAAAATGTAATGAAATCTCCGTATTATTATTTGCAGCCCAACGATTATATTTACGTAAAGCCATTAAAACAAAAAACATGGGGGACTGGACAGACAGGAATACAGTCTATAAGTACTGTCATCACTTTGTTGTCTTTGGCAACAACTGTTTATTTGCTTCTTAAAAATTAAAACCAAGTTCAAAGATGTTAGATATAAAAGATTTTTCGATGTTTGAAAATCATTCGAATTTTGATTTTAAAGGGCTTTTATTAAAGATTCTCAGTTATTGGAAATGGTTTCTTCTTAGTTTAATCATTGCGTTTACTATTGCATATCAGGTGAATATCCGAAAAGAAAAAATTTACGCAATGCAAACCATGATTTCTATTAAAGAAGAAAGTAATCCGTTTTTTACTTCAAATACAAGTTTGGTTTTTAACTGGGGAGGGATTTCTGACCAGGTAAACGGGATTTCAACCATACTTAAGTCAAGATCACATAATGAGCTGGTGGTTGATAAATTACAATTTTACATTGATTATCTTACACAGGGAAAATATAATTTGGTGGATTCTTATGGAGAGGTACCTTTTTATTTGAATATTGATAAATCAAGAGGCCAGCTTGCAAATACTTTAATCAGTATTAAATTTTTGAGTGAAAGTGAGTATGAAATCAGAATTCCATTTGAGAGTAATTCTGTCTCATTAATAACGTATTCAAAAAACACATACTCCAATACTTCTGTTCAGCCTGTAGAATTTGTAAAAAAATATAAAGTTGGGGAACAGGTTTCGCTGCCTTTTCTAAATTGGAAATTGCAAATAAATGACAATCCGGGATTTTATAAGGGAAATGAGTATTTTATCAGATTTAATGATTTCGATAATACGGTTTCTAATTACAGAGGGCTTGATGTAAGTGATGATGATAAAGGAGGTTCATTATTGACTTTGTCTCTTCAGGGTACTAATAAGGCAAGAATGGTTGATTATTTGAATTCGACAGTAAAAATGTTGATTAAAATTCAGCTTGACGGGAAAAATCAATTTGCGAACAATACAATAAGGTTTATTGACAGTACGCTTGTCGCAATGGAATCTCAGTTAAAAGAAAATGGTAATGAGTTAAAAACTTTCCGAAAAGATAAAAATATCTATGAGATTGAAGATGGCGGAGCCAAGTTTTCAGATAAGATAATGGACTTCGATGTGCAGAAAGATCTGATTTCAAGAAAAATTGCGTATTACAATTCATTAAAAACATATTTAAATAATAGTGTTGACTACTCTCGTTTGCCTGCTCCGTCTGTTGCCGGAATCGAAGATCCAAATATCGTTGTAAATGTTTCAAAACTTATTGCGCTTTCTACACAAAGATCAGAAATGGCTTATGCTGTAAAAAGTGATAAGATTTTTAAAGATTTTGATAATCAGATGCATGCTGTTAAAGATGTTTTATTGGAAAATATTATAAGCGCAAAATCATCATTGCTGTATGATTTGTCAATGATAAATGCCAAAATTGGTCAGGCAGAAAGTACCGTTAAAAGGCTTCCGGAAGAACAACAGGAATTATTGAAGATTAAAAGAAAATATGATTTAAATGATAATATTTACACTGAATTTCTTCAAAAACGAAATGAAGCGGAAATTGTAAAGGCGTCTAATTTATCAGATATTCATTTTATTGATCCGGCAAAAGACATAGGTGGGAATTTAATCGGGCCAAAAACGTCTGCAAATTATGTTTTGGCTTTGTTTATGGGTATGTTGATTCCTTTATTGTTTGTTTTTGTAATTTTCTTCATTAATAATTCAATTCAAAATATAGAAGATATTAGTAAATTAACGCAAATTCCTCTAATTGGAGTAATTGGTGTTAATAAGGACAATATAAATCTAGCCGTATTTGATAAACCTAAATCTGCACTTTCAGAATCTTTTAGAACGATTCGTTCTTCCTTGCAGTTTCTTTATAAAAAACAACGGGTTAGCGGAGCAAAAACATTAATGATTACTTCATCAATAAGTGGTGAGGGAAAGACTTTCTGTTCCATAAACATTGCTACTGTTTTTGCTTTGAGCGAAAAGAAAACGGTAATAATAGGTCTTGATTTGAGAAAACCAAGATTAGCTGACGAGTTTAATTTGACAAATAATGTGGGGGTAGTTAACTACCTGATTAAACAAAAAAGTCTGGAAGAAATAACTAATTCAACAAATATTGCAAATCTTGATGTTATTCTTTCGGGGCCAATTCCTCCAAATCCTTCTGAGCTTATTTTAAGTGAAGCAATGAAAGAGCTAATAGACGAATTAAAACAGAAGTATGATTATATTATTCTGGATACTCCTCCAGTAGGTTTAGTTTCTGATGCTTTAGAGCTGGCTCAGTATGCAGATGTAACTTTATATATAGTGAGACAAAATTATACTAAAAAGGATATGATCACTTTGTTGAATAACAGAATAAAAAGAGGAGAGCTGAACAATGCAAGTATTGTTTTAAACGGATATGAAAATAAAGCCAAATACGGTTCTGGATACGGATATGGTTATGGCGCTTATTCTAACGGATATCATGAAGAAGAAGAAAAGAAAGGTTTTATAAAATCTATTTTTGATAAGTGGAATAAAAAATAATTTAAAATACATGGAAATACCAGCTCAATATACAATTTTAATTACGGGAGGTGCCGGTTTTATTGGTTCAAACTTATGTGAGCATTTTTTAAAATCGGGTCATAAGGTTGTTTGTTTAGATAATTTTGCCACTGGACACCGCCATAATCTGGAAGTTTTTATTGAGAATCCAAATTTTAAATTGATTGAAGGTGATATTCGTAATATCACAGATTGCGTTTTAGCAGTGACTGGAGTTGATTATGTTCTGCATGAGGCTGCTTTGGGGTCTGTTCCAAGGTCTATAAATGATCCAATAACCACAAATGATGTTAATGTATCTGGTTTTTTAAATATGTTAACAGCTTCCCGTGATGCTAAAATAAAAAGATTTATATATGCAGCAAGCTCCTCGACATACGGAGATTCTGAAGGATTGCCAAAAGTGGAAGAAGTTATTGGTAAGCCATTGTCACCATACGCAATAACTAAATATGTAAACGAATTGTATGCTGAAATTTTCAGTAAAACCTACGGATTAGAAACAATAGGATTGCGTTACTTTAATGTTTTTGGAAGAAAACAAGATCCGAATGGAGCTTATGCAGCAGTTATTCCTAAGTTTGTTATGCAATTTATGAATTATGAAAGTCCTGTTATTAACGGTGATGGAAATTATTCCCGTGATTTTACCTATATTGATAATGTGATTCAGATGAATGAACTGGCAATGACAAGCCAAAATCCGGAGGCAATAAATACAGTTTACAATACTGCATTTGGAGACCGTAATACTTTAAATGATTTGGTGGGTTATCTGAAAAAATACCTAGCTGAATTTGATTCGAAAATTGCTGATGTAGAAGTTGTATATGGCGCAAGCAGAGCGGGAGATATTCCGCACTCACTGGCAAGCATTGACAAAGCAAAAAAAATGTTGGGATACGACCCAAAATATTCTTTACAGGAAGGATTAAAAGAAGCGGTAAGCTGGTACTGGAATAATTTGAAATAAAAATCAAAGATTAAGATAATAAAAAATTAAATGGAAGTAACAAAAATTTGTTGCATTGGTGCAGGTTACGTCGGAGGACCGACAATGGCAGTAATTGCTCAAAAGTGTCCACATATTCAAGTGACTGTTGTTGATTTGAACGAACAAAGGATTAAAGACTGGAATGATCCCAATACAGATAATATTCCAATTTATGAGCCGGGACTTTCAGCAATTGTAGCTGAGGCAAGAGGGAGAAACCTTTTCTTTTCAACAGAAGTTGAAAAAGCTATTGATGAAGCTCAGGTGATTTTTATATCAGTAAACACCCCAACTAAAACCTACGGAAAAGGAAAAGGTATGGCTGCTGATTTAAAATATATTGAATTGTGCGCCAGACAAATTGCAAAAGTTGCAACAGAAAATAAAATCGTAGTTGAGAAGTCAACTTTACCGGTTCGTACTGCAGAAGCTATCAAAAGCATTTTAGATAATACAGGTAATGGAGTTCAGTTTCAGATATTATCCAACCCTGAATTTTTAGCTGAAGGAACTGCTGTTACGGATTTGTTGAATCCGGACAGGATTTTAATTGGCGGAGATACAACCCCGGAAGGAGAAGCTGCAATTAATGCCTTGGTTGATGTATATGCTAATTGGGTTAGTAAAGATAAAATCCTGACGACAAATGTTTGGTCTTCAGAATTGTCTAAACTTACTGCAAATGCATTTTTGGCACAGCGTATTTCATCTATAAATGCAATGTCTGAGCTTTGTGAAAAGACAGGTGCTGATGTAAATGAAGTTGCAAAAGCAATTGGTATGGATAGTCGGATCGGACCAAAATTTTTAAAAGCCTCTGTTGGTTTTGGAGGGTCCTGTTTTCAAAAAGATATTTTAAATTTAGTTTATATTGCAAAATCATATGGATTGAATGAAGTAGCAGATTATTGGGAACAGGTTATTATTATGAATGATCATCAGAAGCGAAGATTTTCAAATAAAATTGTTCAAACCTTATATAACACTGTTGCTGATAAGAAAATTACATTTTTAGGATGGGCATTTAAAAAAGACACAAATGATACCCGTGAATCTGCAGCAATATATGTAGCGGATGATTTGATTAATGAACAGGCTAAAATATCTGTTTATGATCCGAAGGTTTCAAGAAATAAAATGCTGGCTGATTTAAATTATTTAGAAAGCAGATCAGTTGAGGAAAATAATAATGCAGTTCTGACGTTTAATAATCCTTATGATGCCTGTAAAGGTTCGCATGCTATTTCAATTCTTACCGAATGGGATGAATTTGTAGCCTATGACTGGCAAAGAATTTATGATTCAATGCATAAACCGGCATTTCTTTTTGATGGCAGAAATATTTTAAATGCTAAAGAATTAGAGTCAATTGGATTTATTTATAAAGGTATTGGTTCTTAATTGAGGATTAAGATAATGTTGAATTTAATGTGAAATGGAAAT
>JBDTNT010000331.1:0-8002 GCA_039933615.1 Flavobacterium sp.
AATGTTTCCTAAATCTGTTTGTCTTCTCAATCCGGCTAATAAATATCCTTTGTCTGAACTTACGTTATCATAGATATAGTTTCCTAAACTTGCTCTCCAGTTCATTGCAAAATCAAACTTTTTGTAATTTAAAGTAGAAAACAATCCAAAAGTATAATCTGGTGCTGGTTTATGAAATTTGTAACGATCTCCATCGTCAATTTTTCCATCCCCATTTCTATCAGCATAAGCTCCTTCAATAGGTTTTTTGTTAGCATCATATAATTGTTCGTAAACAAAAAATGAATTTGGAGCATATCCAACTGAATTTATCAAAATTTTATTACCAGAACCTCCAGCAATATTATCTCCAACAATATATCCTGTAAATCCAGGTACTGTAGTTCCCAAATCTGATATTTCCTGGTGAATATAAGTTGTATTGAAAGCAACATTCCAAGTCAGGTTATCATTTTTAACAATATCAGATTGAATACTAAATTCAATACCTTTTGTTTGTAAACTACCAATATTATTAAATCCCTGATTTCTCAAGTTCGCTCCGTCAGGAACCAAAACATCCGCTAATAAGTCAGAAGACTTTTTATAGAAATAGTTCACAGTACCTGTTACTCTATCATTAAAAAATCCGTAATCAATACCTACGTTTGTTTCAGCTAAATCTTCCCATTTAATATTTTTGTTATATCCTTCAGGTCTTGCTGTTGCATAAACTGTGTTTCCAAAAACATATTGAGAATTGATTGTACCTAAAGTTACTCTTGGTAAAAAGTCATATGCAGATGAAATATCTTGCTGACCAGTTGTACCATATCCTACTCTTAATTTTAAACTGGAAAACGTCGAATTATCTTTTAAGAATGATTCTTCTGCAAGATTCCATGCAAAAGCAGCTCCTCCAAAATTACCCCATCTGTTATCTTTAGAAAAACGAGAAGTTCCGTCTCTTCTGTAGTTTAATGTCAATAAATAACGACTGTCATAGTTTAAAGTCAAACGCCCGAAATACGATTGTAAGTTAACGTCAGCATCTGTGATAACATCTTGTTTTGGAGTTGGTTGTCTAACTTCGCCAGACTCATATTTTTCTTTTTGAAATAACTGATAGTTATAACCTGCAGTAGCGTCAATTTTAAATTTTCCTAAATCCTTAGTATAATTAAAGTAAGTATTTAAGTTTTTATTTTGAAGATTATCCGTATATGAATTGTAGTTTCCTAAATTCACCCAGTTTACACCACTAAAAGGATTTGGCTGGTATCCTAAAATACTTTGCGTACTTTGTTGGTTATATCCGTTGCTATTAAATTTATCAATACCCGCTTCAGCAATAATTCTTAAATCTTCGAAGAAATGGAATTTGTAGTCTAATCTTACGTTACCCCATTTTCTTGTAGAAGTAGCTCTTTTATCTTCCTGATTTAATCTTGCTACAGGGTTTCTAGCTGGCAATAAAGGTACATTTCCATTTGCTTCCAACCATTCAAAATATCCTCCGTAACGAGAACCAGCCTGATAAACAGATTGTGTAGGATCAAAAGAAAGAGCACTTCCGATCACGGCTGCCTCATCTTGAAATTGATTTTTGGCAAATGCCAGATTTCCGCTAATATCAATTTTTAAGTGATTGTCAAACAAAACAGGATTTATCGATATCGATGTCGTAGTTCTTTCAAAAGAAGTGTTTCTTAAGATTCCAGGATTATCAACATTTCCAACAGATAAACGAACTGGTAATTTATTGAACAAAGCACCACTTACCGAAATATTATTGTTTGTTGTAAGTGCTGTATGAAAAATTTCATCCTGCCAATCTGTATTTGCTGTTCCTAATATTGCTTTTTGTTGTGCTGTACCATTTGCATTCACAACATCACGAAATTGATCTGCACTTAAAACATCTACTTTATTTGCGACTGTATTGACACCAACTTGTGAACTAAAATTAACTTTCACTCCACCTTTTGCTCCTTTTTTAGTTGTAATTACGATTACACCATTTGCAGCTCTTGAACCATAAATTGCTGCCGCAGAAGCATCTTTAAGAACCGTAAATGATTCAATATCATTAGGATCAATAGTTGATAAGATACTTGTAGCTCCACTTGGCACAGCATTACTCAAAGGCAAACCATCTAAAATAATTAAAGGATCATTAGAGGCACCTAAAGAAGATCCTCCGCGGATTCTGATATCTGCTTTTGCACCTGGTGCTCCTCCACCAGTTACATTAACACCCGAAATACGACCGCTGATTAAACTCTCCGGAGTTACATTAATTCCTTTATTGAATTCTTTTGCAGAAATTTGCGATACAGATCCGGTTGCGTCTTTTTTCTTAACAGTACCATAACCTACCTGTACAACAACTTCTTTAAGCTGATTTGTATCTTCTTCAAGGGAAACAGTTAATGCCTGACCATTATAAATTACAGTCGATGTTTTGTATCCAATGAATGAAACAATAATTTTAGCTCCATTTTGTACATTAGATAATTGAAATTTACCGTCAAATCCTGTCGATGTACCACCCGGGACACCTTGTACATTTATATTTACCCCCGGTATTGGCTGCAATGTTGCTTGGTCAACAACAGTTCCGGTTACAGTGTTTTGAGCTAACACAGTAAACGGAAGCAGTAGGAATAAAAATAACAACTTTTTGTAAATTGTTTTCATACTTTTTGTTTAAATTAGTTTGAGTTTTTGAATGTTAGTTAAGTTTTTAATTTTACTTCGAATTTCAAAATTAGGAATTTATTAACATGCTCAACGACTTACAATTTTTATAAGGTTACGAAAACGTGATAGTGTTGAAAACTTTCTATTTTTTGTAATCTTTTCAGTCAAAAATTATCAATTATAGAAATATTGGATACCTTTATTAACAATTAGATTTTTTTCAAATTATTATATGAAACGTAAAATAACCCTAAAACAGATTGCAAAGGAACTTGACGTATCAATCTCAACTGTCTCAAAATCATTGCGGAACAGTCTTGAAATTGGGGAAGAAACACGCTTAAAAGTGCAGGCTTTTGCAAAGTTTTACAACTACAAGCCCAACAATATCGCCCTTAGCCTAAAAAATCGAAAAACCAAAAGTATTGGTATTATCATTCCGGAAATTGTACATTATTTTTTCTCTACTGTTATCAATGGAATCGAACAGGTAGCCAACGAAAACGGCTATAGTGTTGTGATCTGTTTATCGGATGATTCTTTTGATAAAGAAGTCTTAAATATGGAAATGTTAGCCAACGGAAGTATTGATGGTTTTATCATGTCCCTTTCTAAAGAAACCCAATACAAAGGTGATTTCCACCACATTACAGAAGTTATTAATCAGGGGATGCCGGTTGTAATGTTCGACCGTGTTACCAATGATATTTTATGTGACAAAGTAATTATTGATGATAAAGCCGCTGCGTACGAAGCCGTTCAGAGTTTAATTGATACTGGCCGTAAAAAGATCGCTTTAGTCACAACAGTTGATTATGTAAGTGTTGGGAAACTCCGTACCGATGGTTATGAAAAAGCATTATTAGACAACGGATTACCTTTTAATGAAGATCTAATTATTAAAATTGAAGATGTAGATACCTGCGAAATCACAATCAGCGAACTTTTACATGCCAGAGCATTTGATGCCGTTTTTGCTGTAAACGAACTTTTCGCAGTAACTATTATTAAAACAGCCAGTAAAATGGGACTAAAAGTTCCCGAAGATCTGGCAGTGATTGCTTTTACCGATGGGATTATCTCTAAATATTCAACTCCAAGTATTACAACTGTCAGTCAAAGTGGTGAAAAAATGGGAAATAAAGCAGCTAAAATGCTGATTGAAAGACTGGAAGCCGGACACGATGACGATGAGGAGGAAAACGAAAACTATACCACTGAAGTTATTGAAACTCATCTTATAAAAAGAGAATCTACTGACTAATTTTCTTAAAATCAACATTTTCCGAAGCCATAAACAATATTTATGGCTTTTTTGTTAGTGTATTTTAAAAAATAATTAATACTTTTACGCCCATCAGAGCTTTTACTTTTACTTCGAAAAAACAGTAAGTTTTGATAAGCAAAGCGCTTATCGTCTAATTAATTTTTTAATTACGATAATGGAAAAGCGTAAATTAAGTTTCTGGGAAATTTGGAACATGAGTTTCGGTTTCTTAGGAATACAATTTGGTTTTGCACTGCAAAACGCAAATACCTCAAGAATTTTTGAAACCCTTGGTGCAAAAATTGATGAAATTCCAATTTTATGGATTGCTGCTCCTGTTTCAGGCCTAATAATTCAGCCTGTAATTGGTTATTTTAGTGACAGGACCTGGACTAAATTAGGAAGGCGCCGTCCTTATTTTCTAATTGGAGCAATTCTGTCTTCTATTGCATTATTTATTATGCCCAACTCTCCAACTTTATGGATTGCTGCGGGAACTTTATGGATAATGGACGCTTCGATAAATGTTTCAATGGAACCTTTCCGTGCTTTTGTTGGGGACAATTTACCCGAAAAACAACGTACTCTGGGGTTTGCAATGCAGAGCTTCTTTATTGGTACCGGAGCCGTTGTCGGTTCTGTACTGCCTTATCTTTTTACAAATGTTTTTGGAGTGAGCAATACAGCGCCGGAAGGAATTATTCCGGATTCTGTAAAATGGTCTTTCTATATTGGCGGAATTGTTTTTTTACTTTCTGTACTATGGACCGTTTTCAAAACAACAGAATATACACCTGAAGAACTTCATGCTTTTGAAGAACAAGCCAAAAAAGGAAAAGAAGAGGTTATTAATACTGGAACAGAATCTGCTACAAACATTAAAAGACAGCTTTCTTTAGGATTAGTATTAGCTGTTGTTGGTGGATTGGTTTCTTTTCTGATTTTCGAAAATGATTTAGCAAAAGAATTATACATTCTTTTTATTGGACTGATCTTTATGGGTGTCCTTTTTATAATAGCGGCACAATTAAGGACTTCACAGGTTCATAATGGCTTCACTATTATAATGACCGATTTACTGAATATGCCGGCTACAATGAAAAAATTAGCATGGGTTCAGTTTTTCTCCTGGTTTGCTCTTTTTTCTATGTGGATATATACTACCCAGGCGGTTACACAACATATTTTCGGCACAACAGATACGACTTCCAAAATATACAATGATGCTGCTGACTGGGTTTCGGTACTATTTACCGTTTACAACGGAATTGCCGCAGCAGTTGCTTTCTTATTACCAATTATTGCAAAAAAAGTAGGCGTCAGAGCAACACATTTACTGGCATTATGCTCCGGAGGTGTTGGTTTAATTTCAATTTATTTTATCGGTGATAAACAAATGCTTATCCTTCCAATGTTAGGGGTTGGTATAGCTTGGGCGAGTATTTTATCTATGCCATATGCCATGTTGTCCGGAGCTTTACCGGCAGCGAAAATGGGATATTATATGGGTGTTTTTAACTTTTTTGTGGTGATTCCGCAAATCGTTGCTGCTACAATATTAGGATTTGTAATCAAACAGTTTTTTCATAATGAACCTATTTACGCTTTAATTATTGGAGGAGTTTCCATGATTTTTGCCGGATTACTGACCCTTAGAGTAAATAACAGAACTAAAATTGAAATTCATGACTAATAAAAAAGCATTCATATTTGACCTTGACGGCGTAATTGTAGACACCGCCAAATATCATTTTTTAGCCTGGCAGAAAATCGCTCAGGCTTTACATATAAATTTTACACACGAAAACAACGAACTGCTTAAAGGAGTTAGCCGTGTTCGTTCTTTAGATATTATTCTTGAATTAGGAAATGTTCAGGCTTCACAGGAAGACAAAGACAAATGGCTGATTCAAAAGAATGAAGATTACTTATCTTATTTAGTTGACATGGATGAAAGCGAGATTCTTCCGGGAGTTTTTAAAATTCTAAAACTATTAAAAGATAAAGACCAGGGAATTGCATTGGGTTCTGCCAGTAAAAATGCAAGACCAATTTTAGAAAAAACAGGGATCATCTCTTACTTCGATGTTATTGTTGACGGAAATGACGTTACCAATGCAAAACCCGATCCTGAAGTTTTCTTGAAAGCGGCTCAATTATTAAATATTGATCCAAAAAATGCAATAGTATTTGAAGATTCAGTTGCCGGAATTCAGGCAGCAAACAGAGGAGAAATGGTTAGCGTAGGAATTGGTGAGGAAACAATTTTATATGAAGCCGATTATATTTTTAAAGATTTCACTGAAATCGACCCAAGCTTTATTGAAAAATTAATCAATTAGAAAATGTGTTAATTAGATAATTCTGCAACAGTAATTATCTCATTTTCTTATTAACGAATTATCAAATTTAAAAAAATGTACAACAACCGCAATTCATCAGATAAACAAATTAGAAAAGTTAATTAACCCCTTTTCCAAATTGACACATTATCTAATTGCCAAATTATCTAATTATTAAAATGAATCAAGATTATATAAAAGCAGACAGCTGGTCCATCATCGAAGAAGGATTTGATGCAGACAGCGTAAAATCCTCCGAAAGCCTTTTCAGTATCGGGAACGGTGCTATGGGACAGCGTGCCAATTTTGAAGAAACTTATTCCGGAGAAACTTTTCAGGGAAGTTACATTGCCGGAATTTATTATCCGGATAAAACCAAAGTGGGTTGGTGGAAAAACGGTTATCCAAAATATTTTGCAAAAGTATTAAATGCTCCAAATTGGATTGGAATTGATATTGAAATCAACGAAGAGAATTTAGATTTAAATACTTGTACCGAAGTAAGAAACTTTCGCAGAGAATTGAATATGAAAGAAGGATGGTACAATCGTTCTTTTGAAGCTGTCCTGAAAAACGGAACTGAAATCGCCGTAAATGTCCGTCGTTTTCTTTCTTTGGATTTAGATGAAACAGGTGTGATCAAATTTGACATCAAACCGTTGAACAAAGATGCAAAAATTGTTTACAAACCTTATATTGATGCCGGAGTAACCAACGAAGATGCCAACTGGGAAGAAAAATTCTGGGAACCATTAGAAGTAAAAAAAGGTACCAATGAAGCCTTTGTAACCGCACAGACTTTTAAAACGCATTTCAAAGTCACGACTTTCATGCACAATACGATTTTTGCCAACGGAGAAAATGTAAATATTTCGCCTTCAACAATCGACTCCACAACAGATAGAGTTCAATATACATATGGAACTATTATCGCAAAAGGGCAAACCTCATCCATTCAGAAGATTGGTGGTTATACGGTTTCTTTAAATCATGACAATACTTTAACTGCTGCCGAAAAATGTATTAAAGCAGCTTTAAATTTAGGATACAATACATTGCTTCAAAATCAAATTGATGCGTGGAGTAAAATCTGGGAAATGTCAGATATTACCATTGATGGTGATGTAAAAGCACAACAGGGAATTCGTTTTAACATCTTCCAATTAAATCAAACCTATTTGGGAAAAGACAGCCGATTAAACATCGGACCAAAAGGTTTCACCGGAGAAAAATACGGCGGATCAACTTATTGGGACACCGAGGCGTATTGCATTCCTTTTTACATGGCGACCAAAGATCAGCAGGTTGCCCGTAATTTATTGACCTATCGTTTCAATCAATTGGACAAAGCGATTGAAAATGCGAAAGATAATTTAGGTTTCAAAAACGGCGCGGCTCTTTACCCAATGGTGACCATGAATGGTGAAGAATGTCATAACGAATGGGAAATCACACATGAAGAAATTCACAGAAATGGTGCGATTGCTTTTGCGATTTTCAACTATTACCGTTACACCGGAGATTACTCCTATATTCCTGAAAAAGGATTAGAAGTCTTAATCGGAATTGCCCGTTTCTGGCATCAGAGAGCTTCTTTCTCAAAAGACAAAAATCAATATGTGATTTTAGGAGTTACGGGACCAAACGAATACGAGAATAACATCAACAATAATTTCTATACCAATTATATTGCAAAATGGTGTATTGATTA
>JBDTNT010000332.1:0-2836 GCA_039933615.1 Flavobacterium sp.
TAATCTGTAAATGTTAGATGGAATTATTAACCACCAACACATCTGATACATTACCATAATTTTCTGAAAACCTAAAGAACCTTGTTTTTTTAAAATTATAAATTCTCAAAGAAATCATTTCCCTTATCATCGGTAATGATAAAAGCAGGGAAATCTTTCACCGTAATTTTACGAACGGCTTCCATTCCTAATTCCTCAAAGTCAACAACTTCTACCTTTAGGATATTGTCCTGAGCCAAAATAGCTGCCGGACCACCGATAGAACCCAAATAGAATCCACCGTATTTGTTACAGGCTGTAGTAACCTGTTTTGATCTGTTTCCTTTAGCCAGCATGATCATACTTCCGCCATGTTTCTGGAATTCATCTACATAAACATCCATACGGCCGGCAGTTGTTGGTCCAAAACTTCCGGAAGCCATTCCTTCCGGAGTTTTTGCAGGACCCGCATAGTAAACCGGGTGATTTTTGAAATACTCCGGCATTGGCTGACCCGATTCTAATAATTCCATGATTTTTGCATGTGCAATATCACGTGCAACAATTACAGTTCCGTTTAGTTTCAAACGGGTTTTAATCGGATACTGCGTCAGTTTTGCCAAAATATCAGCCATTGGCATATTCAGGTCAATTTCAACAGGTGCTTCTAAATGTGGTGCTGTCTCCGGTAAGAACTGTTTCGGGTTTACCTCCAACTGTTCTACATAGATTCCGTCTTTTGTAATTTTTCCCTTGATATTTCTGTCAGCAGAACAGGAAACTCCCAGTCCAACCGGACAAGAAGCGGCGTGACGCGGAAGACGAATGACGCGGACATCATGCGTAAAATATTTTCCTCCAAACTGAGCACCGATGGCACTTTCCTGACATATTTTCTGTACACGTTCTTCCCATTCCAAATCACGGAAAGCCTGACCGGACATATTTCCTGAAGTTGGTAAGTGATCGTAATAACCTGCAGATGCTTTTTTAACGGCTCCTAAATTGGCTTCCGCCGAAGTTCCGCCAATTACCAAAGCCAAATGGTACGGAGGACAAGCTGAAGTTCCCAGGTCCTTTATTTTTTCACGGACGAATTCATCCATTGCTTTATCGTTTAAAAGCGATTTTGTTTTTTGGTATAAAAAGGTTTTGTTGGCAGATCCGCCTCCTTTTGCCATAAATAAGAACTCGTAAGAAGCTCCTTTTTTGGCATAAATATCTATTTGTGCAGGTAGGTTAGAACCGGAGTTCTTTTCTTCAAACATCGAAATCGGGACAATCTGAGAATAACGTAAATTACGTTTCTGGTACGTATTGAATATTCCTTTGCTCAGCCATTCTGCATCATCAACACCCGTGAAGATATTTTCGCCTTTTTTGGCCATTACAATCGCTGTTCCGGTATCCTGACAGCTTGGTAACTGACCTTCGGCAGCAACTGCAGCATTTTGCAATAGATTGTAAGCCACAAAACGATCATTATCTGTAGCTTCGGGATCGTCTAAAATGTTACGGAGTTTTTGTAGATGTGTTGTTCTTAACATAAACGAAACATCGGTTAAAGCTTCTTCTGCCAATAACTCTAAACCTTTTGGGTCAACAGTCAGAATTTCGCGTTCTCCAAATTGTTCTGTTTTTACAAAATCTGAAGTGATTTTGCGGTATTGTGTCTCATCCTTCAAAATTGGATAAGGGTCCTGGTATATAAAATCAATCATTGCTGTGTTTTTCTACAAAGTTAAAAATTATTTATCTTAGAAAGGATTTGAATAAGACCACTCTGTGAGTTATTTTATCTTATGAAATTCATTAAAAGACATTTTTTTCTCAAAATAAGTTTTGTCTTCTGCAGATAACAATTGCTTTGTCCAGCGTTTATTTTTGAGTTTAAAAACAATTGAATCCGAATGTTTAGCGATTCCCATGTCCTCATTGTCGTCATCAGGTTCAAAGGCAACTCTTTTGCAGTAAAACAAATCAGGGTCAGATTTTTCATTTGGATTTGTAAATTCAACCCAGCTTCCCCAGCCGCTGTCAGACATTGTATCCCATTCATAAACAAGCTGTAAGTTATTTTCTTTTAGAAAATATAGATAATTATTTTGGTTATAACCACAGGCAGGATATCCGTAGCTAATCTGAATAAAAGAAGATTCTTTGGCTGAAGTTGAAGACAATCCCTGCGAAGCCCCCCATTCTGATCCTTTTTGATCTCCTTCAATGGTGACTTTAGAAGAAGCTATTTTGGTTTTGTTCTGATAAAAATCAAGCTGATATTGTACCGTTACAATGCTGTCCTTATCGGCCTTTTGACTTAAAAGGTGTGCAAGAAGATAGCTGTTTTTTGAAGTTTCGTCTCCCTCGGTAATTTGTATGGTATCTGTTTTCAGGAAGTTTTCCTTACTGACAATTGCAACTTCTGTTTTCTTTTCGGGAGCAACAATTGCTGCTTCAGCTGTTGTTGTTTCTTTTTTACAACTTGCCAGAAATGCTAAAATAAATAGATATTTAATTTTCATAACTATTTAACAGAAACTAGGTTAATGTCAAAAACAAGTACAGAACCACCGGGAATACCTCTGTAATCAAAGCTGCCGTATGCTAAACGGGAGGGCACGATAAGAACACCGCTTCCGCCTTCTTTAAAAAGTTGAATTCCTTCTGTCCAGCCCGGTATTACCTGTTGCAGGCCAAATGTAAGTCCTTCAGCAGGACTCTGGTCAAAGCCCGTTTTAGTGGTGTAATAGCCTTTGTAAATTACAGTAACGGTTGAAGTCGCTACAGGTTGTTTGCCCGTTCCGGGTTCATTTATTATATAATACAAGCCTGAAGCCGTTTTTTGAGCAGTCAAATT
>JBDTNT010000333.1:0-7453 GCA_039933615.1 Flavobacterium sp.
TCATTTGGAATCAATAAAGACCAAAAAATTGCTTTTATTGCCAAAAATGGTTCTGGAAAAACAACCATTATGAGCATTATTAATGGTTTGGACGAACCAGACACTGGTCAGGTAGTTTTAAGAAAAGGAATCCGAATGGCTTTTCTTTCACAAGACAACCAATTGCAGCAAGAATTGACTATCGAAGAAAGCATTTTCGCTTCAGATAATGAAACACTTAAAGTAATTGAGGCTTACGAAAAAGCATTAGAAAACCCAGATGACGAAGAAGCATACCAAAAAGCTTTTGACGGAATGGACCAGCATAATGCCTGGGATTTTGAGACACAATACAAGCAGATTTTATTCAAATTAAAACTGGAAGATTTTAAATTAAAAGTAAAAAATCTTTCCGGTGGACAAAAGAAACGTCTTTCATTGGCGATTATCTTAATAAATCGTCCTGATTTATTGATTCTGGATGAGCCTACCAACCACCTGGACCTGGAAATGATCGAATGGCTTGAAAGTTATTTTGCCAAAGAAAACATCACCTTGTTTATGGTAACGCACGACCGTTTCTTTTTAGAGCGTGTTTGTAACGAAATCATTGAATTGGACAATGGAAAACTATACCAATACAAAGGGAATTACTCTTATTATTTAGAGAAAAAAGAAGAGCGAATTACGTCTGAAAATGCAAGTGTTGACAAAGCTAAAAACTTATTCGTAAAAGAATTAGAATGGATGCGCCGTCAGCCAAAAGCGAGAACGACAAAATCTAAATCGCGTCAGGATGACTTTTATGTAATTAAAGAAAAAGCACAAAGCCGTCGTAGTGAAAATAAAGTGGAACTTGAGATCAATATGGAACGTATGGGAAGCAAGATTATTGAGCTTCACAAAATCTCCAAAAAATTTAAAGACCACGTTATTCTTGATAATTTCAGTTTTGATTTCCAACGTGGAGCGCGTATCGGAATCATTGGTAAAAACGGAACAGGAAAATCTACTTTTTTAAATCTTCTTACCGGAACGCTTCCTTTGGACAGTGGCCGCGTGGTGAAAGGGGAAACTATAAAAATTGGTTATTACACGCAAAGCGGAATCAATCCAAAACCAAATCAGCGTGTTATTGACATTATTAAAGAATACGGCGAATTTATTCCGCTTGCAAAAGGAAGAATGATTTCAGCTTCACAATTGTTAGAACGTTTTCTTTTCGACGCAAAAAAACAATATGATTTTGTTGAAAAATTGAGTGGTGGTGAATTGAAACGTTTGTATTTATGTACCGTTTTGATTCAGAATCCAAACTTTTTGATTCTGGATGAGCCAACAAACGATTTAGACATCGTAACGTTAAACGTTCTGGAAAGTTTTCTTTTAGATTATCCGGGATGTTTGCTTGTAGTATCGCACGACAGGTATTTCATGGATAAAATTGTGGATCATTTATTTGTCTTTAGAGGAAATGGTGAAATCGAGAATTTCCCTGGAAACTATTCTGACTTCAGAGCGTATGAAGATAGTGCCGATGTTGCTCAAAAGGAAGAAAACAAAGCGGAAAAGAAAGATTGGAAACAAAATAATCCAACAGGAAATTTAACTTTCAACGAGCAAAAAGAATATCAAAAACTGGAAAGAGAAATTAAAGATTTAGAAATTGACAAAACGAAGATCGAACTCTTATTCTCTGACGGAAAAGTGGCCGATGCCGATATCGAGAAAAAAGCAAATGAATTACAAAATATAATCACCAAAATTGACCAGAAAGAAGAGCGCTGGTTTGAATTAAGCGCTAAGATTGAAGGGTAAGTTTTTTTTGTTTCAGGTTTCAAGTTTCAGGTTTCTTCACTTTGTAAATTTACCGGAATAAAATTCTACCTTTTGTTTAACATTTAGTTTGTCATTTCGACGAAGGAGAAATCGCACTCGTAACCACAATGCTGGAATATTGGATGTGATTTCTCCTTCGTCGAAATGACAAAAAAAAAATCCACAATGGAATTAAATTCTATTGTGGATTTTTTATTATTAAACTGAGACTGAAAACTAAAACCTACCAGGGAATCGGGTTATAATCTTTCAAAAACTTCCCACACCAATGTTTTCCGGTATTAATACCATCAAACAAAGGATCCATAACTCTGGCAGCTCCATCGACAATATCAAGTGGCGGTTGAAAATCCTCTAATTCCTGTTTCTTTTTAGCCAATTCAGCAGGATCTTCATCGGTTACCCAACCCGTATCTACAGCATTCATAAAAATACCATGTTTTGCAAGAGTACCGGAAGAAGTATGCGTTAACATGTTCAAAGCAGCTTTCGCCATATTCGTATGCGGATGACGGTCTTCCTTAAAAAAGCGATGAAATTTACCTTCCATTGCCGAAACATTTATAATATGTTTTTTACCCGTATTATCTTTCTTCATTACTTCCGAAAGTCGATTACACAATACAAAAGGCGCAACAGAGTTCACTAATTGAACTTCAATCATCTCCGTAGTTTCTATTTGTCCGAGGCGGAGACGCCAGCTGTTTGTTTTTCGTAAATCTACCTGCTGTAAATCAGCATCCAGTTCTCCTTCCGGAAAAACTTCGTTCGCTACCAAAGCATTATCAAAAGAATACGGAATCTGAGATAATTTTGCCGAAGCACGTAATCCTATTCCGGGTTCCGGTCCGTGCCAGGTCACCGGCATATTTTGATTGGAAGAGGCGCCGGCTGTCAGCATTTTTAATTCATCCAGACAATTGGTATGATCCAATAATAATTCCTGAGCCTGTTTTGGGAGAGAAGAAATTGAGCGTTCCTCATTTTCCATTAAATGGGTATAAAATCCTGCAGGACGTCGTACCGTTTGCGCGGCATTATTGATCAGAATGTCCAGTCGCTCATATTTTTGCTCAATAAAATTGCAAAAAATCTCTACACTTGGAATATGTCTTAAATCTAAACCATGAATTTTTAATCGATGGCCCCACTCCATAAAATCGTCTTCTTTAGAAAAACGCAGAGCAGAGTCAACCGGAAAACGGGTGGTTGCAATAACTGTCGCTCCACCACGTAGGAGCATCAGCGTAATGTGATAGCCAATTTTTAATCTGGAACCTGTAATAACAGCCACCTGCCCATTTACATCAGCGGTCTGGAAACGTTTTGCATAGTTAAAATCACCACAATCCGTACACATTGTATCGTAAAAATGGTGCATTTTGGTAAAACCTGTTTTGCACACATAGCAGTTTCTCGGAGTTTCCAATTCAAATTGTTCTTTGTGGAGAAGCTCATTAAAAGCTAATAATTTTGGAGCCACAAATATACTTGCTTCACGAGCATAACGGATTCCAGTTTCTTTACGGGCCGTTTTGTCTTTCTTTTCCTTTTTACGTTTGGCAGCTTCCACACCATCCTTTACTCTCCTGGAAAACTCACTACGATCAGGTCTGGAAAACATTCCTGCTTCTTTAATCAAAGCTATTCTCTGGTCTTTCGGAATATCAAATATCTGATCGGTATCCGTATTCAATTGTGCCAGAATAGCAATGCATCTATCGATTTCTTCCGAAGTTATTATACGCTTATCCTCTGTTTCTTCCTTCAGCATCATAAAATGTGTATTATTTCAAGGTCGCAAATATAGTCTTTTTAGAGTCTTAAAGTTTTGACAATTCTTAGTATCTTCGCACCTACTTTGTAACTGTTTCTATGCTATTTCAAATAAAATCATACATCCAATTTCTTTGGAAATCTAAAAACGAACATGCTGTTCATTCTCCGTTTGTTTTTAATTTATTGACGAAATGTTTTTACGATAAAAAGTCTAAACCGGAATATTTGACTCTAAAGAAATATCGAAAATCGCTTTTAGAAAATAAAAATTTTATTGAAGTAACCGATTTTGGAGCGGGTTCAAAAGTTTTTAAATCGAATACCAGACAAATATCTAAAATTGCGAAAACAGCCGGGATTTCTTCAAAACGTGCCGAATTATTATTTCGCGTCGTTCGCTATTTTCAACCCAATACAGTTTTAGAGATTGGCACTTCGTTAGGTTTAGCCACTTCTGCCCTTGCATTAGGTAATCCGAAAGCAAAAGTGATTACACTCGAAGGATGTCCAGAAACGGCCAGTATTGCTAAAAATCAATTAGAAAAATTTGACTGTGATAATGTTAATTCAGTTGTAACAGAATTTGAACATTATTTTAAAGATCTTCAGAGAGACCTGAAAACCGAGACCACCGACTTCGATTTTATTTACTTCGACGGTAATCATTCGAAGAAAGCGACGCTGGCGTATTTTGAACTTTTACTGCCAACGATTACCAATGATTCCGTTTGGATTTTCGATGATATTCACTGGTCTCCAGAAATGGAAGAATCCTGGGAGATTATTAAAAGCCATGCGAGCGTCAAAGTAACTATCGATACTTTCCAATGGGGATTTGTCTTTTTTAGATACGAGCAGGAAAAAGAGCATTTTGTAATTCGCGCATAAAAATTTTTCGGCTTTTCAAAATATTTTGAAACACAGTAATTACGTGACTTTTTACTTAAATACTTAATCAAACAGAATTTAATATTAAGATAAACTATTCTAAATTCAGATATAATATCTGACAAAAAAAGATATTTTGTAAGATGTTTTTTTATCTTTGAAATTCATACTTTTAGTACAGATAGCTTTATCTTTGAACCTTTAGAAAAACGATACTCATTATGGAGCAGAAAATTCATCAAGGAAGAAACGTAAAACGCTTCAGAGAAATGCTTGGCATTAAACAGGAAGCACTGGCTTATGATTTGGGAGAAGACTGGAACCAGAAGAAAATTTCTATGCTGGAACAAAAAGAGATAATTGAAGACAATATTCTTAGACAAATCTCTAATTCTTTGAACATTCCTGTTGAAGCTTTTCAAAATTTTGATGAAGATCAAGCATTAAATGTTATCGCTAATACATTTAACGATAATACTACGATTGGATATATAATTAATAACAACAATCCAATTGAAAAGATTATTCAGTTGCATGAAGAAAAAATTGCACTCTATGAGCGTATGCTTAAAGAGAAAGATGAAATGATGGCAAGGCTTGAAAAATTAATCATCAAATAAATTCCAGGATCATCACTATTAGAGCATAAAAAAATGACAACCATTTCTGATTGTCATTTTTCATAATTAATACAATTTTTTTATTTTTTAGCTGCAGCTGTTTCGTCCGATTTAGCTCCCATTCTGTTAAGCGTATACATTGGAGCAAATTTCAATTTTAAACCTGCAATTTTTCTGTTATCTTCAGAGGTAAGACCTTCTTTTTCAACTGTATTTTTACGACTGTCAAGTGCTTCGTACATTAATTTGATTTCATCCCAGTCTTCACGCGAATAACTGTCTTTGTTATTTTCTACTGTATGAACAAATTGTTGGTACACACTATGAATATTTTTGGCATTTACCCAGGTAAAACTCATATCCTCACCAATTTTTCCTTCACCAAATAATGCATTACGCAATTGTTGTTTTGGACTTGGTGCCGGAGGAGCCAAAACGGTAGTCATTTCATTTTTAAACTCTTCGTATTTAACTTTACTTGTGTTTATTTTTTCTGTTTCCGTAGTATTATCTTTAATATCAGCAAGAGCCAATTGTGCATTTTCTGCTCTTCTGTTGTATTCAGCATCTACATCTTTCCAATTTGCTTTCAGATCATCTGCTGCAACATTTTTTACTGAATCGACATACATTACATAAGAGTCGATTGTCTTTTTTGCATTTTCCTGTTTTTCATCTTTACAAGATGTGAAGCTTAAAGCTAATAATGCGAAACCTGATACTAATTGTATATTTTTCATAATTTTGATTATTTAAATGTTATAGAACAAATATAGTTAAAAATTTGAATAATCATAAATATTATATGAAATTTTAATAATTATTTTAAACATAATTTAATAAAAAATTAAAAATATGATAATTATGTAAAAACAAAACTAAATAATATAACAACGTTTTTTTTAAATGGAGTATTATATTTAACAAAAAGGAAAAGAGCACCAATACCTGTAGGTTTTTGTAACAAAAATCAATTAAAGGCTACTCATCGATTATTGAAAAGTGTTTTGTACTTTTAAAACCAAAATTGTAAAACGAAATGGCAAATCCATTAATTAAAATAACTGACATAAAACGAGACTTTGTCCTGGGCAACGAAATTGTTTATGTTTTAAAAGGCATTAATTTAGAAATAAACAAAGGCGAATATGTAGCTTTAATGGGACCTTCAGGATCCGGAAAATCAACTTTAATGAATTTACTGGGTTGTTTAGATACACCAACTTCCGGGCGTTATGTATTAAATGGGAAAGATGTGAGCCAGATGCGTGACGATGAATTAGCAGAAATTCGAAATAAAGAAATTGGTTTCGTTTTTCAGACTTTTAATCTTTTGCCAAGAACTACTGCTTTAGACAATGTGGCATTACCAATGATTTACGCCGGACATTCTAAATCGGAACGTGTTGTGCGGGCAACAGAAGTTTTGAAACAGGTAAATCTTGCCGACAGAATGGATCATCAGCCCAATCAGCTTTCCGGAGGACAACGTCAGCGTGTAGCAATTGCCCGCGCTTTGGTCAATAAACCCTCTATTATTCTGGCTGATGAACCAACCGGAAACCTGGATAGTAAAACTTCTGTAGAAATCATGAAACTTTTCGGAGACATTCACGCTCAGGGAAATACTGTAATCCTGGTAACTCACGAAGAAGATATTGCTGCTTATGCACATCGGATAATTCGTTTGAGAGATGGATTAATTGAAAGCGACACCACTAAATAATTACAAAATTGTTTCAAGTTTCAGGTTTCAAGTTTTAAAGACTTAGAAACTCAGTATCTCAGAAACTTAGCTTCTTAAAAAAAATGAAAGTATATACAAAAACCGGGGATAAAGGGACAACTGCCCTCTTTGGCGGCGACCGCGTTCCTAAAGACCACATCCGTATTGACAGTTATGGAACTGTTGATGAATTGAACTCTTATATTGGCCTTATCCGTGATCAGGAAATAGATTCACATTATAAATCCATTTTAATCGAAATTCAGGATCGTTTATTCACTGTAGGCGCCATTTTGGCAACTCCAGTAGAAAAAGAAGTCCTGAAAAACGGAGAACTCAGATTGAAAAATCTCGGAATAATCGATTCAGACATCGAATTATTAGAAAACGAGATTGATAAAATGGAAGAAAGCCTTCCACAAATGACTCATTTTGTTTTACCGGGCGGACACCCTACCGTGTCACATTGTCATATTGCGAGATGCATTTGTCGTCGCGCAGAACGTTTGGCAGTGCATTTAAGCCATAATGAACAGGTTCCTGAAATCGCAATACAGTACTTAAACCGACTTTCTGACTACCTTTTTGTCTTGGCACGGAAGTTGTCCTCAGACTTAAAAGC
>JBDTNT010000334.1:0-5271 GCA_039933615.1 Flavobacterium sp.
TTCGTGATAACGAATCGGTCAAATCCGCGTCAAAATATAGTATTGTTTAAGTACAACCAACCGGTTTTTATTAAACTCCCAAAACCTCCACCAGACTCTTGCCGCTCTGTTGCTTACTTACCTTAATCTGTACTGGAATTCTTTCGGTCATTTCCTGAACGTGGGAAATCACACCAACCTTACGCCCCTGATTATGCAGTCTTTCCAAAGCATCCATAGCAATATTCAGTGTCGTAGGATCTAACGAACCAAAACCTTCATCAATAAATAAAGACTCTACTTTCATACGGCTGGATGATAAAGAAGCCAGCCCCAGAGCCAGAGCAAGTGACACCAGGAAAGATTCTCCACCAGAAAGCGAATAAACGGTACGTACCTCATCGCCCATATCCTGATCTACTACCTGTAAGCCAAGCGTGGCTGCAATACGTTCAATTTTGTATCTACTGGTCAGTACCTGAAGATGAATATTAGCATACCCAAGGAGAGCATCAAGCGTATATTCCTGTGCAATCTGCCTAAATTTTTTACCATCTGCAGAACCGATAATTTCATTCAGTTTGCTCCAGTTTTCTGATACAGCAGCTTGTTTTGCGATGCTATTGAGCAAACCGCCTAATTGAGCTTTGTTGGTTTCGTTTTGTTGTAATTTAAAACCAATCTCGCCCTTTTTCTGCTTTTGTTGTTCTGCTTCGGGTTTTTTAATTGCAATCAACTCATTCAACTGATCCAGTGAACGTTCCGATAATGATGTTTGTTGATGAACATCCAGCAATTGCTTCCTTTCTGCAAGGATGGAAGTTGCTTTCGTTACTTCTTCTTCAATAAATTGCAATGCATTGCGTTCGGCTTCTATCCAATTGGTCTGTAGTGACAGCAGCTCATAAAGCGTTTCTTTGCTTAACATCTGATCGTCCTTATGGTTGTAATCACCCAGCCAGTTTTCTATTTTTTGGGATGCTGTTGCTGCATCCGTTTCCAATGTGGTTAAGGTGTTCTCTAATTCTTCCTTTTGGGTATTGGCTTTTGCCAGATCAATGCTTAGCTGTTGCAGCATTTCTTTAAACTGATCCAGTTTTTGTTGCGCCTTTTCTACAGATTGTTTCAACTCTAATTCTACTTGCTCTGCTGGTTTTCCTTCAAAAAGACTAGTACGATCTTGATTGAGAACCTGATAACTTTGATATTGTATAGTATATGTTGCGGTCTTTTTAGTAAGCTCTGCTGTACGATTTTGAGATTGGTTTTCCAGTTCTTTTAAAGTTGCTTCGAGTGCACTTTTTTGACGGGCATATTGCTCCAGTTCTTCGGTGTATCCTTTCCATTTTTGTGCAAAACCCGCAATACTTTCCGTAAATGCAAGTGGAGTCGCTTTCCAGTTATCCATCCAGTCTGAGGTTGTAAAATAAGGGGAAAGCAGCTGTTCTACTCCCGTAAGATCAGAAGTTGCTTTGTTGCGTTCTTTAGTTTTACTGCTTATTTGTTCCTGGTATAAGGATAATTTGTTCTTCAGGTCTTTAACCTGATTGGCAAATGCTTCAACAATTTCTTTTAACGCATCGATTTCATTTTTATCTGCTTCCAGTTGTTTCTTTTGGCTGGCGTGTGTTTGTATCTTTACGAGGAAATCGGCTTGTTTTGTTTTAAGCGCCCGCAATTTTTCCTCAATCCAGTCGGCCTTTTTTGCATCGGAAAGTGTGAGACTTTCTTTGGCAATATCAAATTCCTCCCAGACTTTCTTCTTGTTTTCCAGCTCCCTTTGTTTTGTGCTGATCGCTTCTTCCTGACTCTGAATAGTTTGCTGTAAGGTTTGAAACGCTTGTTCCAAAGCATTATGTGTACGGAAACTGTTCAGGTAAATACGCTCTTTTTCATCATAAGCAGCTGTTAATGCATTCAATACGTTTTCCAAATACGGATGATGATCGGCATAAGGGTGAATGGTGCTGCCACAAACCGGACAGGGTTCATCATCAATCAATCCATTCCTAAGTGATGCTACATTTTCGGCAGATGCCAGACGGGCTTGCTGCAATAGCTGCGCGGCAGTTTCTTTTTGTGCATTTTCTACAAGCAGCTGCTGGGCAAGTTGTTGTAATGTCTGCTGATTGGTTTGGTAATCAGACTGATCTTTAACTTGCTTATGCCTTAAAATGTCCAATTCAGTTAACGCATTGTAAAACAAGGACCAATAGGCCTGTGCTTTTATGGCATTTTCAACGGTATTATCTATCGCAATCTTATCCAGTTGCAAGGTTTCGATCGGAATTAGGAGTAACTCTTTTGCTTTGATAGCATAGTTTTTCTTCAAATTTTCCCATTCCAAAGTTTTTTTTCCCAAATTAGACTCGATTTCAAGTTTTTTCGTTTCATCTGTCTTGATCTGATCTTGTAATTGATTCAGCACTGTATCCGAAGATTGAAAAATTTCCAACAGATTTTGGGCATCTTGCAATTTGGACAGAATAATATCTTTATTTTCAGCAATCGGGCTGCGTTCTTTATTTTCTGTCTTCCAATCCGTTACCACTTTCATTTGAGCGGAAATCCCGGAGAATTCAGCTTGTTTCTCCGTCAGAATTTTTTGTTCTTCATTTACAGCAGCTGTAGCACCTTCTACTTCCTGTTTGGCTTTTTCCAGTTGCTCCTTTTTTTCAGCAAGCAGCGTATCCAGTTTTTTGGCTTGTTCTAAAAGTGGCTGGGCATCCTTCAGGGCTTTATTATTTGCAGTCAACTCAGTTCCTGAAACTACAATCTGATTATCTAACTTTTCTTTTTTTTCCTGAAGTGCCTTAATCGTTTCTTTTAAAGCAACTAAATTAGTTGTTTTTTCGGCATGCTGGTTTTGTGCGTGCTTCAAGGCATCTGCCCAGCTTCTGGTTTGCTGAACAAGCTCGGTAACGATTAGTTTTTGTCTGCGTGGAATAGCATTTGTTTTTACTTCATTTGCACTTTGTAATATCGTTTGAGCATTCTGATAATTGGTTTGTAACTGTGTAAGTTGCTCCTGCCAGGTAATTTCTGCTGCTAGAATTTCTATTTCTTTTTCTAAACTTTTAATTTGAGTTTCCAACGTACCTTGTTCCTCCATTAAAGTTTTTTGTTCTTCATCGGTTAGGATAACAACACCTTCTTTTCGGAAATTAAGATCCCGAAGTTGTTGTTCTTCCACCTTGTATTTTTCAAATATTTTTTTTGAAATTTCGGAATAGATATGGGTTCCCGTCAGTTTTTCGAGTAAGGAAGATTTCTCGTCCTTACTCGCTTTCATAAAGGCGGTAAAATCACCTTGTGCCAGCAATACCGATCGGGTAAATTGTTCGAAATTTAAGCCAACCAACCGTGCAATCTCATTTAAGGTTTCTTGTTTTTTACCCGGAATAGGCTTATTGGAACTGATATTTGTTAATGTAATAGAATCTGACTGTAAACTGCCCTCAGCCTTATTCCGAGCACGTCTTACACTCCAGACAGCGCGATAATTTTCCCCGTCAATCCCTCTAAAATCTACTTCCGCAAATCCCTCGGCAGTTCCGTCTCTTAAAATACCGCGAACATCACTTTGGTTCAATTTACTTCCCTGAACATCCTGGATTTCAATTCCTATTTCTTTTGCCTGCAGGTAGCGGGGTGTTTTTCCATACAAGGCGAGGCATATTGCATCTAATATCGTTGATTTTCCAGCTCCTGTAGCTCCAGTAATGGCAAAAATCCCAGCGGAAGACAATGGTTCAGCTGTAAAGTCAATCTCTGTGTTACCTTCTAAAGAGGCCAGGTTTTGTATGCGTATAGCTAGTATTTTCATCTTATTCGGCTGTTTGGTTTACTTCCTGCGTAATTTGCTGGAAAAGTTGCAGGATCGTATCAGGTACTTCACTGTTGTATCGGGATTGGTACACTTTGCTAAATACATCAAGAGGCTGAAGTTCGTTCAGTTTTTCTGGTGTAATAAATTCGGAGGCTTGCTGTGTTGAGGCTGGATATTTCACATCAATTTTAGCCAACCTTACTTTTTTACCCAGAAGTGCGGTTTCTATTTTGTGTCGTAAAGCAGGTTCAGGTCCATCCAATAATATTCGTACTTCCAGATAGGGAAAAGGCGCTGTACTATTATCTATCAGCGGCAGATTTTCCAATAATCCAATTACTTCATGCAACGGCTGAGGAGTTTGTGGGATTCGCAGAAGTGGTACATATAGTGGAATTTCTATAGATTTCAGCTGGCTGATTTCTTCGTCCAGTTCAAAAACGATAACCTGATGCTTATAATTTAATTCAGAAAAAGACATTGGTAATGGACTTCCCGAATACCGAATATGTTCTTTTCCACCTATTCTCTGTGCTTTATGAATATGGCCTAGTGCTACATATTTTATATCTTGATGAAAGGCAGTAGCCGGAATACATTCTACACCTCCCATAATTAACCTTTCTGTTTTATCCAAATCGCTTACTTCAGCATGATGAGTGTGCAAATGCCCCATAGCAATAATGGTTTGTCCATCATGCTTTTTTAAACTGGCATATTCAAATGCCTCTTTATAAAATGCAGTTACTCCTTCTGTATAAGGATTTGCAGAATTTAATATTGTTGGGTAATCACCCATGCGTAAAAAGGGAATCGCAAGACACCATGTTTTTACATTTTTCGAATCATCATGAATAGGAACAAGTAGCTTTTGGTAGTCTATATTGCCTTCTGCATCTTTTTCAACCAACCCTATAATATGTACATTTGAAGATTCCAATAAGGGTTTTGGGGCTTCCAAACGCGATGCGGAATCATGATTGCCAGCCGTAATAACGATCTGTAGATCCGAATTTAGTTTAGTCGCTTTGTTTAAAAAAGAATAAAACATTTTTATCGATGCTGCAGATGGGTTAGAAATGTCAAAAACATCTCCACTAATGAGTAAAACATCTATTTTTTCTGTTTGTAAAGTAACAACCAGCCAATTTAAAAACTGTTGGTGTTCGTAAGTACGATCGTATTCGTGAAACAATTGGCCAATATGCCAGTCTGCAGTATGGAGAATCTTCATATTTTACTTTGCTTTTAATCAGTACACTTTTGAATTACATTATATAAGTTCATTCAAATATCATTCTTTAATATAAATCTTTTTTACGGAAAAACATATTGTCCTTCAAATATATCAATTCACAAAAATCAACCACCACGTATTTATATCTTTTTATTATAATTAAACCGTTGGGTGCAATTCTATGTAATAGTCTAACTAAAAATAATATTTATGAACAATGTAATAA
>JBDTNT010000335.1:0-3137 GCA_039933615.1 Flavobacterium sp.
ACAACGTTTCGTTTGTCATTTCGACGGAGGAGAAATCGCACTAGATTGATTCACGTGTGCGATTTCTCCTCCGTCGAAATGAAAAAGCTTTCAGCAAAAATCCTGAAAGCCAAAGTTTATATCAATTGTATCTTTTTATTTCGGACTCGTAGCAATCACAAACTTTAGATTGTTCTTCACTCCTATCTGCAGTACATCTACTAAATCCTGAACCTGCAAATTAAACGGAATACGAACGACAACAGTCTGTTGTTTATCGGCACCAATTTTAGACATTAAGGAAGATTCCAGGTTTTCAAAATCTACCGGCTCCTTATCTATATAGAACTTTTTATCTTCCGTAACCGATAAACTTATCAGTTGTTTATTGGTTTTTTCATTTGATTTCGCTTTTGGCAAAGTCATCTTGATCACATTAGGATTTGCAAGTGTTGAGATAATTAAGAAAAACAACAGCAGGAAAAACATAATGTCACTTAACGATGAAGTCGCTACTTCGGCATGAAATCTTCTTTTTCTTTTAATAGACATACCTTATGCTCTTTGAATTATATTGACAAATTCTAATATTTGTTTTTGAATCTTTAAAGCAAAATCATCAATTTTTCCGTTCAATAAGTGGTACGCACTATAAGCAATAATACCCACAATTAAACCTGATCCGCTACTGATCATTTTTTCATACAAACCTCCTGAGATATTCCCGATACTGATATTCTCGGTAACCGAAATGCTATAGAAAATTTTGATAACCCCTGAAATCGTTCCAATAAAACCTAAAGTTGGCGCAATACCGGCGATAAGACCCAGGTGACCTAAACGTCTTTCCATTTCACCAATTTCAATATCGGCAGCACGATCCATATTGGATTCGATTTCAGCGATTGGTCTTCCGATTACCAAAACACCTTCTTTCAGGATATTTGCTGCAGCGGTATTACTTCTTTCAACAATGTTTCTGGCTTGCTCAATATTTCCTGAGTTCAGTTTATCACCAACATCCTGCATTAATCTGCCGTCAATTTTAGACGCTTTACTGATGTATAAATAACGTTCGATAATTACGTAAAAAGTATAGAATAACAAGATGGCAATCGGAATCAGAAAAAAACCTCCTTTTAAGATAAATCCTAAAACAGAGATTTCGGTATTTGGAGCAATTTTTTCGATAACTACGTTAGATGCGGCATTTGCCAGGGTATCTGCTTGTACTTGGAGGAAGCTTAACATATTTTAATTCTTGTTTTTAATAATTATTTCTAAAAAATATTTCAATTTTGCACTAAAGATAATTTTCATTGTACTATTAAACTAAAAAAAACGAAAATTATTTCAATTCATCACTCTTTTATCCAAATAAAATGAACTATCAGGAGACCACAAATTGGATGTTTAACCAATTGCCCATGTATCAGCTTCAGGGTGCTTCGGCATACAAAGAAGATTTAACCAACATTAAATTACTGGCGGCTCATCTTGGCAATCCGGAGCATCAGTTAAAATGCATTCATGTAGCCGGAACCAATGGCAAAGGCTCGACCTCGCACATGCTGGCTTCGGTTTTACAGGAATCGGGATACAAGGTTGGACTCTATACTTCTCCGCACCTAAAAGATTTCAGGGAAAGGATTAAGATAAACGGTGCCGAAATTTCAGAAGATTTTGTCTGTGAATTTGTCGACAGACACAAAGACTTTTTCGAATCAAACGACATGAGTTTTTTCGAAATGTCCGTTGGTTTGGCTTTTGATTATTTTGCGTCCGAAAAAACAGACATTGCCATTATAGAAGTTGGTTTGGGCGGTCGTCTGGATGCCACAAATATCATCACACCACTGGTTTCGGTTATTACGAATATCGATTTAGACCATACCCAGTTTTTAGGAACAACACCTGCAGCAATTGCAGGTGAAAAAGCCGGAATCATCAAGCAAAACATCCCCGTTGTTATCGGAGAATATACATCCGAAACAAAACCGGTGTTTTTGGCAAAAGCCGAAGAAAAAAATGCCCCGATTTATTTTGCCTCCGAACTAATTCCGGAAGTTTTCCCTTCTGATTTGATTGGGGACTATCAATTTCACAATAAAAAAACCGTTCAGCAGACAATTGCTGTTTTAAACAGTCAGAAGCAATTTGAAGTTTCTGTTGAAAATCTAAAATCAGGATTATTAAACGTCACTAAAAACACAGGCCTGTTGGGAAGATGGCAGCAATTGGGCGAGAATCCGAAGATCATTTGCGACACGGCACACAACAAACACGGGCTGGCAGTTGTCCTGAATCAGGTTCAGAAAGAGACTTTCGAAAATCTTCATATTGTTTTGGGTGTAGTAAACGACAAAGATCTGGATTCTATTCTGCCTCTTTTTCCTAAAAATGCACAGTATTATTTTTGCCGTCCAGATTCCTCAAGAGGATTGAGTACCGAAATTTTACAAGTTGCTGCCAAAAAATACGATTTAAAAGGAGAAAAATACGATTCTGTAGAAGCTGCATTTCTGCAAGCAAAGAAAAATGCTGCCCAGAATGATTTTATTTATGTTGGAGGAAGCACTTTTGTAGTAGCCGAGTTGCCTTTGAATTAAACTAAGCCAAAATCCCTGTAAAAATTTATTTTTTTTCAGCTTATAATAAATTCAAGACCAATGACATATAAAAATTATTAAAAAAACTTTAAATTTTTACTTCGTTTTCTTTGCAGAACTCAAAAACAAGCGTATATTTGCACTCGCAATCACAAAATGATAGCAGCCTAGTAAAATAGGGCGATTAGCTCAGCTGGTTCAGAGCACCTCGTTTACACCGAGGGGGTCGGGGGTTCGAACCCCTCATCGCCCACTAAGAGAAGCCTCAATGAAAATTGAGGCTTTTTTATTTTATAATCCCAGCAAATACGGGGCTTCCCAGTTTTATATAAAATTTTAGGTTCGGAACCCCAATATCACAATTACATACCAAAGCCAAGAAAAAACATATTTTAATAAGATGACATCCTATAAAATCAAGGGTTAGGAGTTTACGGTCTATAGGAAATTGTCAAAATTTGCAAAAATGCTCAAAAAACGTGTGGCACTTTGTAGAGTGCAAATTCTGGCAAAAGTGAGCATGCCATTCCGGTAAAAGAGATCAGTTGA
>JBDTNT010000336.1:0-14550 GCA_039933615.1 Flavobacterium sp.
AAAAATACGCAAAGGTCAATTAGATCTTTGCGTATTATAAAAACAATTTTCTTTTTAAAGATTTGCACCCAGCGTAAATTTATAAAAATCTAAGCCGTGTAAAGCATACTTGCAGCTCCCAGCAAAGCGGCTGCCTCATTATCTGTAGAAACATATACGGTGACTTCCAAACTTGCTTCTTTGATTTTTTTATTGAAAACAGGCAGAAAAAATTCACTTGCGTTGGCAATTTTACCTCCGATAATAAAACGATCTGCACCAAATTTTTTCAGCCACGGAATTACAACTGCTGCTAAATCCTGTCCCATTTCTTCAAATACTTTTATGGCAACAATATCTCCTTTAACAGCCCGATTATAAAGCTCCAGTCCGTTATTAAGGTTTGTTCCGCTCAAAGCATAATAATGTGATAAAAGGCCTCTTGCCGAAACATAGTCTTCTGCACTGCCCTCTTTGTAAGGAAGGTTGTAAATTTCTCCGTCTGCCGGTACCCATTCTCCCGCAGCAACAGATACTCCTTTGTCCATAAAACAGGCGCCAAGACCGGTTCCTAAGGTAACGGCCATTACTTTTTTAGCCAGATTCTCTTTTTCTTTAAAAACTTCGCCTCTGCCAAAACAAACGGCATCATTTTCAAAAAGCACCGGAAAATCTGTGGAGAGATTAAGGTTTTCCAAAAGTAAATCCCGAATATTCAATCCGTAAAAATGTTCGTACTTGGACTGGTCTTTTATCCAGCAAATTCCATTTTGATAATCGAACGGGCCGGGCATACAAACCGCCAAACCGGTCATTCCTTCAACTTTGGACTTTTCTACGGATCTGGCAATTGCTTTTTTCCAGATATGCATCACCTGGTCAGCCGGTAAATTAGAATCGAAAGATTCTTTGTACAGAGAGAAGTCCATAACTTTCATCTCTTTTATATTAATCACTGCTGCCGTAATATGTGTCCCTCCTATATCTAGCCCTATCGCGTACGGTATATTCATTTTTCCTTGTTTAACTTGCTATTCTAGATATTTTTATCTTTTAAAATCTGAGGGTATTTGATACTGGTATGAACAATCATTTCGCCGAATAAGGTATTCGCCCAGGCAAACCATTTTCGGGTAAATTTGGTTACATCGTCTTTATGAAAGGACTCGTGCATGAATCCGGTATCAGCGTTTGTTTTTATCAAATTGCTGATACAGGCTTTTATTTCTTTTTCATCAACACTTGTAATTGCTCTCAGGACAATACTCATCGGCCAGATGGTGTCAACTCCTGTATGCGGACCTCCGACACCTTCTCCGGCTTTTCCTTTATAGAAAAAAGGATTGTTTTCTGATAGTACGACTTTACGGGTATTCAGGTATAATGGATCATCGGGAGCAATCGCACCCAAATAAGGCAATGACATTAAAGAAGGAACATTGGCATCATCCATCATGTGGAAACTGCCGTATCCGTTTACTTCAAAAGCTATGATTTTTCCGAATTTCGGATGGTCTATGATTCCGTTTTCTTTTAATCCTTTTTGTACCTGTTCTCTTAATTCTTTGGCTTTGGCCACTACATCAGTGTCTTTTAAAGCCGGTAAAGAGAATATCTCTATCAGATAACCCAAAACTTCAATCGCAAACATATTACTTGGAATTAAATATCCAAATAAAGTACTGTCATCACTCGGTCTGAAAGTAGAAACAATCAATCCGCATGGTTTTACCGGATAACCGTAACCGCCCAATGGAACTCCGTCTGTAGCCCAGGCCGTCTGACGCTGAAAAGTGTAAGGCCCTCCTTTTCCGTCCAGTCTTTGTTGTTCTTTAAAAGTCTGCAATACCAGTAACATGGCTTTTTTCCAATTCTCGTCGAACAAACTTATGTCTCCGGTTTCTTTCCAGTAGCCATGTGCCAATCGGACAGGGTAACACAAACTGTCAATTTCCCATTTTCTTTCATGGATTCCGGGCTGCATTTTGGTCAGGTCATTTTTCCATTCGCTTTCTTTGGTGAAGTCTTTGTAAAAAGCATTGGCATAAGGATCAAGGATAATACATTTCGCCTGACGGTTGATTACTCCTTTTACCAATTCGGCCAATTTGGGATCTTCTTTTACAAAGGGAATGTACGGCCAGATTTGCGCTGTACTGTCCCGCAGCCACATCGCATCGATATCGCCTGTAATTACGTACGTATCCGGTTTTCCGTCAATGATTTCAAAATCGACTGTGGTGTCCAGTGTATTTGGAAAACAGTTTTCAAACAGCCACGCCAATTCCGGATTTGCAATTTGCTTTTTGACACGCACAATTGCGGCTTCTACTGCTTTACTTGTAAATTTTCTTTCGGCCAACGGAGGTCTTTTACTTATAAAATCTTTTAGAGCAAACGGAAAAGCATCCGAATCAAGTCCGAAAGCATTTCCCTGAATTGCCAATACTCCTGCTGAAAAAATTCCTGCATTTTTTATAAATTTTCTACGTGATTGCATACGTTTTATTTTGAAGTTGAATATGAATAGGGATAGTCCCCGGCTGATGTTCCTCTTTTTAAATTTGGAGAACTGGTCATGTCAAAATTTAATTCGCCACCTTCCAATACATCAAAATGATTGATGTAATTTTTTGTGTGTTTCGAATTATTCCATTTTAATTCATTGACATATTTGTTGATTTCTGAATTATCAGGAGCATTTATGATAAGCTGTTTTCCGTTTTCCAATTGTAAGGTTGCTTTTTTGAATAATGGGGCGCCAAGAACATATTCGTCTGTTCCGGGACAAACGGGATAGAATCCCATAGCCGAGAAAATATACCATGCCGAAGTCTGTCCGTTGTCTTCATCGCCGCAATATCCGTCCGGAGTTGGTTTGTAAAGGCGATTCATCACTTCTCTGGACCAATATTGTGTTTTCCAGGGTTCACCTGCATAATTGTACAAATAAATCATGTGCTGAATCGGCTGGTTTCCGTGTGCGTATTGCCCCATGTTCATGATTTGCATTTCGCGGATTTCATGAATAACAGATCCATAATAGCTGTCATCAAAAACCGGTGGAGTTGTAAATACGGCGTCTAATTTGGCTGTAAAAGCTTTCTCGCCCCCCATAAGATCAATTAACCCCTGAACATCATGAAATACACTCCAGCTGTAGTGCCAGCTGTTTCCTTCCGTAAAGGCATCTCCCCATTTGAAAGGATTAAAATTAGCCGGAAAAGTTCCGTTTTTGTTCTTTCCGCTCATTAATCCGATAGCCGGATTGTAGAGGTTTTTATAATTCATCATTCGTTTTTCGAACAATTTGATTTCTTTATTGGGACGGTTTAAGGCTTTGGCCAATTTCCAGATCGTAAAATCATCATAGGCATATTCTAGTGTTCTGGCGGCATTTTCATTGATATTTACATCATAAGGAACATATCCTAAAGTGTTGTAATAATTGACTCCTTTTCTGCCCACCGCATCCATCGGACCTTCATTGTTGGCACCGTGCAATAAAGCTTCGTACAGGGTATTGATATCATAACCACGCAATCCTTTTATATATGCATCTGAAACTACTGAGGCTGAATTGTTTCCTACCATAACATTTCTTAAACCGGGACTGGACCATTCCGGTAAAAATCCGCCTTCTTTATAATCATTGATCAGGCCTTCCTGCATTTCTTTGTTTATGGAAGGGTACACTAAATTCAATAAAGGATATAAAGCACGGAAAGTATCCCAGAAGCCGGTTCCTGCGAACATATAACCCGGTAAAACTTTTCCGTTATACGGACTGTAATGCATCATTTTTCCTTCTGCATCTATTTCATATTGTTTTTGAGGAAAACAAACGGTGCGGTACAAACAGGAATAAAAAGTCTTTAACTGGTCTTCATTAGTACCTTCAACAGCTATTTTACCTAAAACGTTGTTCCATTCTTTTTTAGATTCCGCTACGGTTTCATCAAAAGTGGAAGTGCCTAATTCATTCTTTAAATTCAATTCTGCCTGCGCTATACTGATAAAAGAAGAAGCTGCTTTTATGTTTACCTTTTCTCCTTTTTTTGTTTTAAAACCAACTACGGCACCTACATGGGTACCTGTAAATTCTAATTTATCTTTTTCTAAAGTCTTCTCATTCCAGGTTGAATTAGTCAAAAATGGCTTGTCAAACTGTAAAACAAAATAGTTCTTGAAATTCTCCGGAACACCTCCGCTATTGCGGGTGGTATAACCGATAATTTTATTTTCGGACGGGATAATTTTAATGTAAGATCCTTTATTGAATGCATCAATTACGACAGAGGATTTTTCATTATCCGGAAAAGTAATCTGAAAATGTGCTGCTCTTTCTGTTGTGGTAATTTCTGTCGTCACATCATAATCTGCCAGGTAAACACTGTAATAATAGGGTTTTGAAACCTCAGCTTTATGACTAAACCAGCTTGCACGTTCGTCTTCTGTAAAAACCTGTTTGCCTGTAACCGGCATAATCGAAAACTGACCATAATCATTCATCCAAGGTGATGGCTGATGGGTTTGCTTAAAGCCTCTGATTTTTTCTGCGGTGTAGGTATACGCCCATCCGTCACCCATTTTTCCGGTTTGCGGTGTCCAGAAATTCATTCCCCAGGGTCTGCAAATCGCAGGATAGGTATTTCCGTTAGAAAGATTCGGCAGGGATTGTGTTCCCATTAAAGGGTTTACATATTCTACAGGATCTAACGTTTTAACTTGTGCATTTACAAAAACGCAGCATTGCATTACTCCTAAAAAAATTAAGCTCTTTATTTTCATGGTTTTATTCTTAATTGTGAAATGTATGTTGTGAAATGTATGTTGTGAAATGTGATCTGTTGTTTAAAAATACCTACAAGGTTTTAAAAACCTTGCAGGAGATCGAAAAACTATAATTAAAACTCCTTAATTCTTAAATCTAAAATCTATATTCTAAAATCTAAGATCTAAAATTTACAAAGGTCTGTCTTCCTTTTTCACTCCAAATGTCAATGAAGGTTTGCTTCCCATATATAATTTCAGTTCTCCTCCTTTTACAATCATATCGTGTGTGATATACGATTTTGTATACGGCTTTCCGTTATATTCTGCTTTTTGGATGTAGCTATTTGTGGCGCTGTTATCAATAGCATTCAATGTAAATGAAATATCTTTTTTGTGATGGATTACAGCCTTATTGACCAATGGGCTTCCCAGAACATAAATTCCGTTGGCAGGATTAACGGAATAGAATCCCATTGCAGAGAAAACATACCAGGCCGACATTTGACCTAAATCTTCATTACCGCATAATCCGTCCGGTTTTGTGGAATAAAACTGATTGTCGATTTCACGAATTAGTTTTGCGGTTTTCCAGGGTTGTCCGGCGTAGGCATACAAATATGGAATATGGTGATTGGGCTCATTTCCCTGGGCATATTGTCCGATCAGTCCGCTGATGTCCGGAGAAACTTCTTCTCCTTCTACTTTGTCCGTTATTAAAAACAGCGAATCTAATTTGGCTAAAAACTGATCTTCACTTCCAAATAAATCAATTAACCCATAAGGATCCTGAGGAACCAGCCACGTATATTGCCATGCATTTCCTTCTACATAATCATCTTTACGATGTGCTGAAGAAAGCGGATTGAAAGGTGTTCTCCAGTTTCCATTGGTTAATTTCCCTCTCATAAATGTGGTTTCCTTATCGAAATAAAGCTTGTATAAATTGGCTCTTTTGGTAAAGTAAGCGTAATCTTCTGTTTTGTTTAGGGCTTTTGCCATTTGGGCCACACAGTAATCATCGATTGCATATTCGAGGGCATTTCCAACAGATTCTAACATTTTATCGGCAGGAATATATTCTAATTTCTGAACATAATCCATACCGTCACGGGTTTGCATCGCCGTTTTTTTGACTGCTTCGTAGGCCAATTCCGTATCGTAATCTCTGTATCCTTTCAAATAAGCATCTGCAATAACTGCAATGGAGTGATTCCCGTTCATGGTATTGGTTTCGTTACCCATTAAATGCCAGACCGGCAACCTTCCCTGCTGTTGATAAATAGCCAAAAATGATTTGACAATATCATTGATTTTATCGGGTTGTGTAATGGTGTACAAAGGATGTAAACCACGATAGGTATCCCAGAGTGAAAAAGTGGTGTAATTGGTAAAAGCGGCTTTCTCGTATACTTTTTTATCTGTTCCTCTGTAATCTCCGTTGACATCATTAAAAACAGAAGGTGCAAACATGGTGTGGTACAAGGAAGTGTAGAAGACTTTCGTTGTTTTGTCATCTGCTTTTATCTGAATTTTGTTCAGTTCTTTATTCCATTTTGAATTTGCTTCTTTTACTGTTTTTTCAAAATCCCAATTCGGAATTTCCGCTTTTATATTGGCGGCAGCATTCTCGGAACTTACAGGGGAAATCCCCACTTTTACCAGAATCTGTTTGTTTTTTAAAGTCTTAAAATCTAAAACTGCTTTCATCCTGATCCCTTCGCCTTCATTTCCTTTTTCCGGAGCAATGCTGTCGTATAATGAAATAGCTGTAATGGGCTCTGAGAATTCCATTGTAAAATAAATACGCTGATCTGTCGCCCAGCCTGCAGAATATCGATAGCCTGCAACGGTTGTTTCGTTTATTTTTTTAATAAACGTTTTTACCGGTTTGTCCCAGCCTATACCGTCAGCCAGATCTAACAGAACGTGAGCATCGGCAGCAGAATCAAAGGTATATTTATGAAAACCAACTCTTTCGCTGGCAGTTAGTTCTGCTTTGATTTTATATTTATCTAATAATACACTGTAATAACCCGGTTTGCTTATTTCGTTTTTATGTGAGAAATAAGAACCGTAACCATTCACCATATCTTCTTTTGTTCCTTTGGTAAGTGCCACTTTTCCGGATACCGGCAATAAAAGGATGTCATTTAAATCCCCGATTCCCGTACCGCTCAAATGGGTATGTGTAAATCCTAAGATGGTATTACTGGCATAATTATAACCGCTGCACCAGTCCCAGCCTTCAAAAACATTCACAGGCCCTAACTGAACTGCTCCAAAAGGAACATTAGCGCCCACAAACACGTGACCGTGACCAGCAGAACCAATAAGCGGGTTTACGTATTGAGTATAATCTAAATTATTTTGTTTTGCTTTCTTTGCCTGCGAAACTGCGCCATTACTAAAAAGCATGCTAAAAGCGAAAATTCCGCTGAAAACTATTTTATTATATTTTGTAATCATTATTATATTTTTATTTGACTTGTTCGATTTTGTTAAATAAATGGAACACAGATGAAACGGATTAAACTGATTTACGCTGCTATTTTAATTTCTATACGGAGACGCACTGCAGTGCGACTCTACAAAAACCTTTGTACCTAAATTAATTGTACTTCTTTAAAACTTCGTACAACGAAACAACCTTAATCTCCGGTTTACTTATTTTCCCTTCAAACGAAATTATTCTTTCTTCACCTGCTTTTAAATCGATATAATTATCGCTCCATTTACCGGTAAATCCTTTCATGGAAATATAAACATATTTTGCAGGTTTTACGGCTTTTAAAATCACTTTGTTTCCTTTTATCTGCCAGCTTATTTTCGGGTCTTCCAATGTTAAATCTATGGGACGCGTAAGATCTATTTCGGGCGTTATGTCATCTCTGTAGGCTTCCCGCATCGCATACCACGCTGCTTTGGGCTGTCGGTTGTAATAATCAGTCACACTCCAGCTCGCCACAGGCCAGCAATCGTTCAACTGCCAAACTAAAGTTCCCATATTATACGGTGCTTTTGATCGGTGGATGCCTATAATATTTTTAAGGGAATAATACTGTAAACATTGCGTGAGATAGGCATAATCCTCCACATTCATCTTTTTGATTTTTGTTGAATCTATAAAATACCTGTTTAAATACGAATCCAGTTTTATAAAACCTTTCCCTGCTTTCTGGTGCGCCTGCAAAACATCTGAGTATAAATATCGGTCTTCCGGCAGTGTGAATTTTTCTATGGAGGAATAATTGGGCATAGCCTGCATTCCGTATTCGCTTACAAAACGTCCGGTTTTTTTCCGGGTAACTTCAATATCTTCCAGGCCCCACCAGGTTCCCCAGTAATGACTGTCTCCCTGTGTTATACTTTCTTTTTTTGACCAGTGAAATAATGGTGAAGAACTAATATAGGGTCTTTTAGTATCGAGTTCTTTGACCCATTTTGGAATACTATCCTGAAACAAACGTACGTAATCATGCCACAAACGGGTTGAATCCTGTTTTGACATTTTCATACTTTTTTGCCAGCCCCAGTTTTTAAAAGCTTCATCGGCTTCGTTATTACCACACCACAAAACAATACTCGGATGATGTCGCAGCCGTTTTACCTGATATTTGACTTCTTCTTTTACATTGTCAAAAAAGGCTTTGTCACCGGGAACCATCGTGCCGGCAAACATAAAGTCCTGCCAGACATTAATTCCGTATTTGTCGCACAGGTCATAAAAATAGTCATCTTCATAGACACCTCCGCCCCAAACACGAAGCATATTCATGTTGGCATCTTTGGCCAGGGCAATTATCTTTTCGTATTCTTTTTTGGTTGTTCTGGAAAGAAAAGCATCTGATGGAATATAATTGGCGCCTTTCATGTAAACAGGTTTACCATCAATCTTAAAATAAAATGATTTTCCCAGACTGTCCGGCTGCTGTACCAATTCTATTTTTCGATTTAAGACATACGGTTTCTCCCCTTCTTTTTTATCATAGGCTTCTAATCGCGGTGTTTTCCAAATTCCGCAGGTGGTGAATTTTGGTCCCCAATCCCATCCAAAATGGTACTGTGCTTTACGGACATAAGCGCGGGAATTATCCGGAATAATAAAAGGCAGGTCTTTTTTGGCGAGTGAATCCACAACATTTTGTGCGGACTGAAATACAATAACCAAATCATTATTACCTGATTTTAGTGTTTTTTTGACATCTGCACGCCATTGACGGAACATATTGTCCGCTTTTAAAACCAGCTGATTGTTCAGATAAATGGTTGCATAGGTGTCTAATCCGTCAAAAACCAATTCTGTATTTTTCTTTTTCAGCGTTGCTGCCGATACCTGAAAAGTAGTTTTATATTCCCAGTTTTTACGTTCTACCCATTCCACTTTTTTCTCATTGTCCCTGTAAAAGGGATCCGGGATTGACTTATTCTTTACTAAATCAGTATGTATTTCTCCGGGAACTGTGGCCGGATACCATTTTTGTGTTTTCTCTTCACGGTAATTCCAATTGTCCTTCAAATCAATTTTCTGAGCAATAGCTGCTGCTGAAAGATTTAAAAGACAAATGCAGATTAACCTGTGAACGTTCTTTTTATAATTCATTTTACTTAGTAATAAAATAGTAATGTCTAAGTTTTCTAAAAGCCAAAAGGCAGTACGAGAAGGAATAAAGCGCTACACAATTATTCCCTCTCTTAGGTCATATGTCTAAGAATAACTAACAAAATATTCAGAAATTATTTCCTTTACTGTGCCTATTTTATGGGGAATGCCAATAACCATTTAATTCGTTTTGAATCAATTTATTTATAAAATCAAAAAGCTCACTTATATTGTTTCAAAATTTATTTAAGTCCATTGAAAAAAATCCCATCTTTTTCAGCAATGCTATTTTGGCTGTTGCGAAAAAAAAAGGTGTTATCTCAATAAATCAAATTTTTACAATAGGAACGATTCCGACAATTAGGTAACAAAATGATTAAAAACAAGCCGGGTAACAGGAAATTACCCGACTTATTTTAACTAACCAACCAAATTAATTATTTAGACTATTTGTCCCACCAGATTCTGGTTGTCATAACATCAAGTCCCTGACGTTGAATTGCTGCCTTATAATTGGCTTCATTTGTTATCAACTCAGACTGATCGTAAATCAGTCTTCTCGGAATTGTCCCTTTAGTCTCTCCTGTAGGATCATTAACCGGAACTAAAACAGGATAACCTGTTCTTCTGTATTCAGAGAAAGCTTCAAAACCATTAAACAGTAATACAATCCATTTTTGAGTTATAATCTGTTCCATTTTTTGAGCGTCTGTACCAGCAGATTTAAAAGGATAAGTCGTAATATAAGTGTTGTATTCTGCTGCTGTAACCGCAGGCACTTTATCTCCGAAAATAGTCAGGACTTCCATGGCTGCTTTTACTCCGTCTTCATAATGTTTTTGTGCTGTTCCGCCAACATTCCATCCTTTTACTGCTGCTTCTGCCAATATAAATTGCACTTCAGCATAGGACATAATTAAAGTTGGTGCATCTAAACGCAATACTGTAGAAGTATTAGGATCTGAGAAAAGTTTTTTGTCTCCACCCGGAAATTCTTTGGCATCATTGGCTAAACCCTGCTGACTTGCGGGATTATTATTTCCTGTCGCTTCCAGTTTGGCATAGATTCTTAAACGGGGATCATTGGTGTTTTTCAATAAATCGATAAAAGTCTTACTGAATTTAATATTTGATTCTCCTCCGTTCAGGTCATTTCTAACCCATGAAGAAGTAATCGGATTTGTTTTAACTCCGGCAGGACCTGAATCGTGTTTTAGGACAAGACTATCATCATTAGAAGTAAAAACACCTTTTGCAACTGCTTTTTCTACGTATTCTTTTGCTTTCGCAGGATTTACTTTAGACAAACGCATTGCTACTCTCAACATTAAGGAGTTTGCCAGTTTTTTCCATCTGGTAACATCACTCTGGTAATATAAATCGGCAGGACCAACAAAAGGTTTACTAACATCTAATGCGGTTCCGGCTTCATCCAGTTCTTTTAAAAGATCATTGTAAATAACTTCCTGTGTATCGTATTTTGGTGTAAAAATATTTCCGTTATATCCTTTTCCGGCTTCGAAATAAGGAACTTCACCGTAGGTATCTGTCAGTTTTTGGAACATGAATACTTTCATGATTCTAAGCGCCTGAACCATATTTGAATTTTCCGGTGCATTTGGTGTTACAGAAAGTAGCTGAAAGATCTGATTCAATCCTTTACCATATGATTCTCCAAAAAGAGCACCTGAATACTCCGAAGAATAGGTATATTTTGAACCAGCGCCTCCTAATGAAGAAAAATGCTGTACAAATTGCGCGGCGTAGATATTATTTCCTCTTGTATTAGAAAAATCCTGTCCGTCAACATAGATTTCAGCAAGTGTAAACATTGATTTTAAAGCCGGATCATTCAGAGCATTTGGATTTGTGTTTAATTCCTCGAATCCTTTATCGCATGAAGCCAGTGTCATTGCACTAACGATTGCGACACAGAATGTTTTTATATCTTTATTTTTCATCTTTATTTAATATTAGAATTTCACATTAAGCGTTACACCATAGTTTCTTGTCAATGGCATAGAAGCTCTTTCCATACCCTGAGCATTGCTATTTGAATAGTTTGACTCCGGATCAATGTTCGGCACTTTGTCATAAATTGTCCATAAATTATGGGCAGAGAAAGCTAAACTGATCGATTGAAACGGTGTTTTCTCAATGTATGCTTTTGGAAAATTGTAGCTGAAAGAAATTGCTCTCAACTTAACAAAATCTGCATCGTATACAAAATTTGATGTTACATCACTGTAACTTCTCCAGTAATCATAGGCTGATACATTCTGATTTACGGCATTCCCATTAACATCTTTACCTGTTACTGCAACTCCTCCTTCACGACCCGGAAGTGTAATTTCAGATAATCCGTAACGTGTCCCTAACTGGTTGGTAGCAGAATAGATTTCTCCTCCAAATTTAGCATCTACAAAAACTGATAATGTGAAGTTTTTATAAGAGAAATCATTTGAAAGTCCCATTGAAGTTGGCGCTACACCCTGTCCTGCAATGATTAAATTTCCTCTCAGGAATTTCCCGTTTGTATCTAATACGATGTTTCCGCTTGCGTCTCTTAAGTAATCATAAGCTTTGATTACTCCAAAAGGCTGTCCTTTTTCTAGAACTACAGAAGCTCTGGCGTCTCTGTTTCCTTCTAATGATTTGGTATTGATTTTATCAGAAAGGCTTAGTACTTCACTTTGATTGTAAGCAAAATTATAGCCTACACTCCAGGAAAAATTTGGTGTTTTTATTGCTTTTACATTTAATGCAAATTCAACTCCTTTATTCAGGATTTCACCCACATTAATCTTAGTAGTTCTATATCCTGAAGCCTGAGAAATATCAGCATCGGCAATATCCTTAGTTGTTTTTTTGCTGTAAAAAGTCAAATCTGTACTCACTCTGTTGTTGAAGAATGTATTTTCAAAACCAAATTCGATTGTGCTTACATTATACGGCCTTAAATTTTTATTATTAACCGTATCACCATTTACACCTAAAATAGGTTGTCCCTGTGAATCTGTTTGTCCGTCTGGTGTTGTATAAGTCAATGTTAACGCATAAGCTTCCTGTAATCCTCCTCCAACATTACCCCATCCTGCTCTAATCTTACCATAAGACATCCATTCCGGTAATTTTATCACTTCGGAATAAATAAAACTGGTGCTTACAGATGGATAGAAAATACTATTGTCTGCAGGATCTAAAGTAGAAAACCAATCTTCACGACCTGTTAAACTCAAATATAAGAAATCCTTATACGCTAAATCTGCCGAATAAAAAAGAGAGTTTACCTCACGTTCAGAAAACAATTTCTCTGTTTTTTCGGGCTGTGTATTTCCGTAGAAATATTTGAAAGGCACAATAAAGTTATTTCCTTTCATCTTGATTCCATTGAATCGGTTATCCTGACGGTTGGCTCCGACAAAAGCATCCAATGAAAGATTTTTAGCGATATCCGCTTTATATCCTAAGTAACCGGAAGCATTAAATTCAGAACGATTTTCAATTCTGTCTTCAATAGATCCACCGGGACTGTAATTAATTCCGGTTGGCTCAATCTCTGTGTATTCGTAATTGATATCATCAATACCAAGCACCGCTTTTGCGTAAAATTTATCAGTAATGTTATAAGTTACTTTTGCAGAACCTATAAAACGTTTTCTAAGGTCACTGTTTAAAAGCTGATCTGTTGCAAAATAAGGGTTAGTATGGTATACGTTTGCGCCCAGATAATCTTCTTCACCTCCATTTGCATCGTATGGATTTCTTAACCATCTGATGTCTGTTCCCGGTGTCATAAAAGTAGTCGGGAAAGAAGGGTTTCTTGGAGAGTCATTCAGATAAGGCCTGTTTTTACTTTTCTCAGAAATATACTGTGCGTTAGACTCAATACTTATTTTTTTGTTTGGAGAAGAGTTCAGACTCAAAGTAACGTTATTTCTTCCGAAAGTCGTTCCGGGTAAAATAGACTCATCTTTAGTATTTCCAAAAGATAACCTGAAATTTGTTGTTTCGTTTCCACCTGATATTGCCAGAGTATTACTGAAAGAGAAACCCGTTCTGTAGAAATTTTCAACGTTATCTTTTCCGTACGCTTTATAAGGTCTCGTAGCACCATCAATTGAAAGCGAATTTGTTCCGTCATATTTATCTCCCCATGCAAAATAGTACGAATCCCTAAGTTCCTGCAAATTGGTAAATCTGGTTGCAACTCCGTTAGCATCCGGCGCTCCGGCTCCATACTGATCCTGCCAGTGTAAAAGACTTGCAGGGGTATTAAAAGTCGAATTTGTACTAAAATCTACTCCAATTCCTGTTCCGCTTTTCCCTTTTTTAGTTGTAATCAGGATAACACCATTGGATCCTCTGTACCCGTAAAGAGCAGAAGCGGCACTACCTTTTAATACTGACATAGAGGCAATATCATCCGGATTGAAAGAAGACATACCATCACCTTTATCGGCTCCTCCGTACATTCCTGCATTTCCCTGTTGTGTATTATCAATAGGAATACCATCTACAACATACAAAGGCTGGTTAAGTCCCGAAGCTGAAGTAGCTCCACGAATTACTACACGGCTTGAACCGGATGGCCCTGTAACCGGTGCAGAAACGTTAACCCCGGCTATTCTACCCTGAAGGGCATTTCCTAAGTTAATTTCTTTATTTTTTGTCAGGTCTTCTCCTTTCAGTTCTCCAACTGCATAACCTAAACTTTTTCTTTGTTTCTTAACTCCAAATGAAGTTACTACAACATCTTTTAATTCCTGTGCATCTTCTAGTAATACAACCGAAACTTTACTTTCAGTTGCCTCAAGCACCACAGATTTTGATACAAAACCTATAGAAGTTACATTTAAAGTAACCTTTCCTTCCGGAACATTCATCTTAAATCGACCTTCGGCGTCTGTAACTGCGCTAAATGGTTTTCCCTGAACCTCGATTGATGCAGCAACAATTCCCTTGTTCTCCGCATCTGACACTATGCCTGTTATTAATCGATTTTGCGCAACAGCACTTAAGCTGCTGAACAATACAATCCCTAACATTGCTAAAATTCGTTTCATAAGCATTTTTTTTGGTTTATTTGTTTTGATTTGTGTTTGTTTTTAACCTGTTTGTTTTAAATATTAATAAAAAATTTGAGCTCAGTTTCAATAAAAAAAAAGTAGTTTTATAGTTATAAAAAATTATCC
>JBDTNT010000337.1:0-8234 GCA_039933615.1 Flavobacterium sp.
TTAATGACATCGAAAAAGCATTAGTTTTTATGTATTTAGAAGACAAAGATTATCAGGAAATAGCGGAGACCTTAGGAATCAGCGAAGTGAATGCACGTGTGAAAATGAACAGAATTAAAGGGAAACTTAAAAAAATACTAAATCCTTAAAAATTATTATGAAAGAACTGGATTTATTAAAAAAAGACTGGAAAAAGAATGCCGATTCTTTTCAACAAATTTCAGAAAATGAAATTTACAAAATGATTCACAAAAAATCATCTTCCATTGTAAAATGGATTTTGATTATCAGTATTTTAGAAATTCTGTTTTGGACCGTTTCAAACCTCTTTTTCAGCACGGACGAAATGCTGATTAAGATAAAACATCCAGAAATGATTTTTTATCTTGAGGTTTTAACGTACTTCAATTATGTGGTAGTTTTGATTTTTGTATACTTTTTCTACAAAAATTATAAAACAATATCTACTATTGAATCTACCAAATTATTAATGAGCAGTATTCTAAAAACCAGAAAAACGGTTCAATATTATGTTTGGTACAATTTAGGAATGGCTGTCATCAGTTCGATTATTAGCTTCTTTATCGCTTTTGTCTACAATCCGGATATGACTTTTTTAAGAGAAAAATTAGCTGCAAATGGCAAAGCAATGTTTGTTACCGGTGGGATTTTACTCTTGGTTACATTAGCCTTTTTAGGTATGTTCTGGTGCTTTTACAGATTACTTTACGGAACGTTATTGCGCAGATTGTATGCCAATTATAAGGAGTTGAAGAAAATTGATTTGTGATTTTTTTAGAAACAAAGGTGCAGAGTTTTTTTCTGAAAGGGGCTAAGGTTCTGAGGTACTAAGCTTTTTTAACTTGAAAAAAACATGGAACAACTTCAAAAATCTAAAATCTGCAATTTCTAATAATCCCATCTTCTCATTTGATTCAGTTCTTCCTGGACTTTAAGTTCTTCTGCCGGGATAACCTTTAAAAATGAGGGATGCTGTTCTATTGCAAATTCTACTTTTTCTACGATTTCATCAATTGTATCGTTTTCATAATCAATATCAAGGGGTTCTTTGATTATGAAAGATTGTAAAATACCTTTCTTCTTCATTCGTAATCCTTTTTTATCGAATGAACGACGGAAACCGTCAATTACGATTGGAATCACGATGGGTTTATGTTGTTTTATAATGTGTGCAGTCCCTTTACGAACGGGTTTAAACGATTTTGTAGTTCCCTGTGGAAATGTTATTACCCACCCATCTTCAAGCGCTATTTTGATATTTTCCGTATCATTTGGGTTTATATCACGCTTTTCTGTAACATCAACACCTTTCGCACGCCAGGTTCTTTCTACTGTAATAGCACCAACATAAGACAGGATTCTTGGTAATAAACCTGCCTGCATTGTTTCTTTGGCTGCTACATAATACAAATTCATTTTGGGCTCCCATAAATACCCAATATTCTTAATCGTATCCTGACGGCCTGATAAACTTGCATTAAAAACATGAAACATGGCTACAACGTCAGCAAAATAAGTCTGATGATTGGATATAAACAAAACATTAGTATCCGGCAGCGTTTTTATGATTTCAGATCCTTCAATCTGTAATTCATTAAAACCTCTATATCTTCGGTGCGTCATGGCTCCCAAAATTCGGATTAACCATTTCTTGATGAATAATATATGTCCGAAAGGATTTCGTTTAAACAATCCCATAGCTGTGTATTGTATTTTTTAGTGAAGTCGCAAACATACAAAAATAATTCATTTGCCCATACTCTTAATCAATTTCTAAGACAAATGGTTATTGCAATGAATATCAAATTGTTAATTTATTGTTTTGACGATTTTTCTTCAAAAGTTAATTTTAAGACATCTCTCAATTCACTTAATATCATCGCAGTTGCTCCCCAGACAATATGATTCTGGATATTAAAGGCCGGAACCCGAATATTAGAACCATAAGAAGTTGACAATGTGGCCTCGATGATAATTTCGTCATCCAAAAAAACAGAAAGAGGTAATTCTATAACATCCGCAACTTCTCTTGCATCCGGATAAAATGAAAGTTCTTCTGAGGAAACACCTAAAAAAGGATGCACCAGAAAATTACTTGGCGGAATAAACATTGGTGTAAATTCCTTGATTACATTTATTTTTTCAGGCAATACACCAACTTCTTCGTGCGTCTCCCTTAATGCTGTTGCTTCAAATCCTGAATCTGTTGTTTCATATTTCCCTCCCGGAAAAGCAATTTGCGAAGAATGAACTCCATTATAAGCATTTCGGACAATTAATACCAAATTTGTTTTACCATCCTTAGGATAAAGTAACATCATTACTGCAGCTATCCTGGGATTCAATGCTTCCATATTAAGATTTTTCAGTGCTTCCACTCTTTCTTTCGGAGCCATTTTTAAATGGGCCGTAGTTGCCGGTAAATCAACCGGAATTATATTAGGAACATATTGTAAAAAATCTTGAAAATCCATAATCAAAGTTTATTTTTGTACTTTCAATTAAAATATAAATATAGTCCAGAAAACGCTTTTTCACAAGTTTTCTGAGATGTAAAGCCACAATAAATGTACAGTAGGGAAGAATCACAAAAATTAAAGAGAGAATTCTGGGTCGCTTTCGCGGAAAAATATCCAAGAAAATGGGTGCTTTACGACACCAAAATTAAGGATTTCTCTTTTAAGTTTTATATAGACAATAAAAAAGCCCAGGTTTTAATTGATATTGAACATCGAAGCGACGAGAAACGAACTGCCTATTTTGAAAAACTGGAGGCTTTGAAGAATATTCTGGAGGAAGAGTTTATCAAAGATTTGGTTTTTGAAAAGGAATATACTCTTGAAAGCGGCAAAAACATAAGCCGAATCTGGGTAGAAAAACAAGGTGTCGGATTTAGTAACCGAAATAACTGGGATATGATTTTTGATTTCTTTTTTGAAAACATGAATGCTTTGGAAATGTTCTATCTTGAATATGATGACTTTATTAAGGATATTGAGTAGTTAGCCCCTAAGGTTCTGAGCCGCTAAGACTCTAAGATTTTTATATAACAAACCCGACAGGCTGAAAAAACTGTCGGGTTTTGTATTATTACATTTTACAACTTATTTTTACTTTTTACTTTTTAACTATTTTCTTTGTGATGACACCAGAATCAGAAAAAAGTTTGATAAAATAGATTCCGGAAGCAAACTGCGACATGTCAACTTCAAGATTGTCTGTGCTTTGTACTTTAGCAGAATAAACTTCTTTTCCACTTAAAGAATAAACGGCAATCTTGTTTGGTACCACTGAGCCGGAAAAGGACAAACTCACTTTTTCTGCCACAGGAACCGGATAAACCTGAATCTTCGAAGCTAGTTTTTCTGGTGTTGGGCCGACAGATAATGAACCTGATAATTTTCCAAGATTAAGTTTAACAATAGTAGATGAGGAACTTGAATTACTATTGTTATTTATACCAATTGCAAGCATATAATTGTCAGACGTACTAACTGATTTTGCTTTGCGTGAAACTGGAGAACTATCTTCCGTATCTTTTACTCCAACAATATCTGTTATATTATCAATTACAGCCGGCATTTCAAAATCAGTATTGGTTGTACCATCCGGATTTATTGCCGTAACTTTTGCAGGCACTTTCGTAATATATATAACAGAATCTACTTCCTCAATTTTTCTATAATCGTAATATTCTCCTCCGCTAATTCCAACTTTTAGAATATTTAGATTCCCATTGAATTTAATATCAATCTCACCATCTTTGGAGAGTTTTATTAACTGGTTAGGGGTTGAAGTACCACTGTAATCTAGAAAATATCCTGCAATTACAATCTCACCCGACTTCAATACATTTAAATCAGTAATAGATGCATCGGTGTATGAATCAGCTTTAAATTCCTTATCAATCGAACCATCTAGATTAAATCTTATAAGCTTAGATTTTTATAATTGCTTTATTTTATTAAAAAATATAGCAATTTAAAAGTCAAATATACCTTTTTTAATAAGAATTATTTTAACTGATTTTTTGAAATTTTTAATTTTAATTTATAGAAGAAATATATCTTTTTGTAAAAGTTTAAAACAAAAGTAAACCCCAATAAATTTAAAATTTATTGGGGTTTACCCTTTTTTTGGTTTTATTCTAAACTGTCACTATATTATAAAGTATAATCTGATTATCGTAATTAATGTAGAGCTGCTTACGATAGTCTTGTTTTTTTCGGGTAATAATCGAGAGTTTACAATCGTTCCCGTTATTATCTTTGCATAAGAAAGAATAGACGATATCAGTATCATTTTCTTCTCGCTCAATATATTCGATGATACTAAAAAGCTGAATTTCCTGAGAATATACTACAATTCTATGTTTGTCAGTATCCAGAATTACAGAAAGATTAACCAGGTCAAGATTGGACCATTCTCCCCATTTTCCTCTTTCATTTTTTTCTAACACGCTAAAACCTGATGTTTTAAAACGATAAGACTGACTGTAAGATTGTTGCAGACCAAGTCCTAAAAAAAAGATTATTATATAGTTACGTAAAATATTCATGATGTAATTCGGGGCTATTAAAACTCAAATTTAGCTTTTTCCTTGCTTGCAATTTCAAAATCTGTCATCATTTGTTGAATAATTTTTTCCACGGGCAAAATTTCATGAATAATCCCTGCAATTTGACCAATTTCAAGTTCTCCTTCTTCCAAATCACCTTCAAACATTCCTTTTTTAGATCTTGCTCTTCCTAAAAGTTCAACCAATTCTTCTTTGGATGGACCTTTTTTATATAATTCCTGGACATCCTCATAAAACTTATTTTTAATCAAACGAACAGGAGCTAATTCTTTCAATGTCAATTGGGTATCCCCTTCTTTAACTTTAACTATTGTTTCTTTGAAATTATTGTGTGCAGAAGATTCTATCGAAGCTGCAAAACGGCTTCCAACCTGAACACCATCAGCCCCCAAAATCATGGTAGCCAGCATCCCTCTTCCTGTAGCAATTCCTCCGGCAGCGATAATCGGGATCTGAATCTTTTCTTTAACCATCGGAATCAATGTCAGCGTTGTTGTTTCATCACGTCCGTTGTGTCCTCCGGCTTCAAAACCTTCTGCTACAATAGCATCTACACCAGCTTCCTGTGCTTTTAAAGCAAAAATACTGCTGCTCACTACGTGTACAACTGTAATTCCTTTTTCTTTAAAAAAAGAAGTCCATGTTTTAGGGTTACCCGCAGAAGTAAAAACGATTTTTACGCCCTCTTCAACAACGATATTCATAATTTCTTCAATGTTGGGGTACAACATCGGAATATTAACCCCAAAGGGTTTGTCTGTTGCTTTTTTACATTTTTGAATGTGTTCCCGTAAAACTTCCGGATACATGGAGCCGGCACCAATAAGTCCTAAGCCTCCTGCGTTGCTAACAGCGCTTGCCAGTTTATAACCGCTGTTCCAAATCATTCCACCCTGAATTATTGGATATTTTATATTAAAAAGCTGTGTGATTTTATTCATTCCAAAATACTGTTATTGTTTGATAATCTTTCCTGTTTTATGAATCCCATCTGCATCAAAAGCATAAAAATAGAGTCCGCTTTTTAAGGATTGTAATGAAAGAACCGGATTTTGGTTTGTAATTTGTTTTTCGATAAGTTTTTGTCCTAAAACAGAATAAATTATTACTGAAGCTGTACTCTGTTCAGAAAAGGAGAAAGAAACTGTAGTCTGAACCGGATTTGGATACACCGAAAAAACAGGGGTTTCAAAATTTTCAACTCCTAAAGTAAGTCCAAAATTTGGAATTCCATAACCATAATTATTGTTTGGTGCGGCATACCGATCTGAAGATTCAAGAATCATTTGTCTAATTTCCTGATTGGTTTTCGAAGGGAAAGCCTGCCACAAACAAGCAATCATACCAGCCATAATAGGGCAGGAAAATGAAGTTCCGTTAACTGTAACAATAGATCCTGAAGTATTTGAAACAACTGCAGATGTTCCTTGTGCCATAACATCGGGTTTTATTCGATTATCAAAACTTGGCCCTGTAGAACTAAAATCTGATTTGCCTTTTAAGGAATTAACTGAGCCAACTGTAATAACTGAAACTGCATCTGCTGGTCCGCCAATATGTGGCTCTGCTGTATTTCCTTCATTTCCAGCCGAAGCAACTACAACAATTCCTTTGCTAAAAGCAATTTCGGCACCACGGGAAATAAAATTCGTTGTTCCGTTCATATCACTATAAGTGTGGCTGTATTTTGCCTCATCAAACTCAAAATAGCCTAATGAAGTTGTAATAATATCTACTCCTAAACTATCGGCTTTTTCTGCTGCTTCCACCCAAAGTGATTCTTCAATCGGATTTTCTGATGCATCATTTTCTGTAATAAATAAATAATAGGAAGCGTCCGGAGCTGTTCCTACCAGAAAATTCTCTTTGTAGCCACCCATTGTTGAAAGTACCATTGTGCCATGATCATCTCCAGTGTAGAAATTATCATTTCTGTTTACAAAATCATAACCTCCCAAAATTCGGTTATTAGTTAGAAGATTCTGAAAGGGCTGAGCCGTATTTACTCCCGGAAAACCCGCATCTAAAACAGCAATTATCTTACCTGATCCTGTATAATTTTGCTGGTGCAAAACCTGACCGTTAAGCATCTGTATTTGATTTGCAGAAGTTCCGTAGGCATAGTCTATAGTAGTTTTGAACTTATCTTTTATCTGAGCAGTTTTGTTTTCTGATACTTTTTTTGATGTAGTATTTAAAACTTTACTTGCAAAAATCACCTTATCAACAAAAGCAAAATTCTTTAAAGCTGCAATATTTAATTCAGTTCCACGAATATGAAGTGCATTCAACCATTTAGATTGCGCCTTTATAGTAATTCCCGGGCTTAATTTTACCTGACTGAAATAGGATTTTTCTATTGGAGCATCACTCGTACTTAAGGCAATATTCTGATTGACACGACGATCTAAAGCACGCTGTGAAAGCATGTTAAGAGGAGCGTCTAAGTAAGTTTGTGCATTTGGCTTGGCCTTAAAATATACCCACGCATCTTCCTGCGAAAACATGGCGGAAGAAAATAACAACAAAAAAAATAAGTAATTGTACTTCATAGTTTACTTTTTAAAGGCAAAACCTTTTTTAAAAGTATAAAGCTAAGAAATAACTCCCGAACCAACTAATTCATTGTCGAAATACCAGGCTGCGAATTGTCCTTCTGTTATGGCAGATTGCGGTTCATCAAAATGGACATACATTCCATCTTCAAACTGATGTAAAGTTGCTTTTTGCAAAGGCTGGCGGTAACGAATTCTCGCCATTACTTCCATACTTTCTCCAATTTTCAAAGCCAAATCAGTACGGATCCAGTGTACCTCGGATTTTTCAATAAACAATGCTTTTTTGAACAGACCGGGATGCTGACTTGTTAAACCTGTATAAATAGTATTGGTTTCAACATTGGTAGCAATTATAAATAGCGGATCTGTAGTTCCTCCCACATTCAGCCCCTTTCTTTGTCCAATTGTAAAATAATGGGCTCCCTGATGTTTGCCTACTACTTTTCCCATTGTTGGAAGATAATTTAATTTCCGGGCTTCTAATTTCAAATCTTCTTCTAAAGATAAACCTGCAGGTTTTTCAATAGTATAAATAGGGTCATTTTTATCAATCTGAACAATCTTACCTTCTTTAGGCTGTAGTTTTTGTTGTAAAAATTCCGGCAGACGTACTTTTCCAATAAAACAAAGCCCTTGAGAATCTTTCTTTTCAGCAGTTACCAAATCCATTTCGGCAGCAATTTCGCGAACTTCCGGTTTGGTCAAAGCACCAATTGGAAACAATGATTTTGCTAATTGTTCCTGTGATAACTGGCATAAAAAGTAGGATTGATCTTTGTTGTTATCAGCACCGGCAATTAATTGATAAACCGGTTTTCCATCAACTTCAATTTCATTTTTTTGACAATAATGTCCTGTTGCCACGTAATCTGCACCGAGACTTAGAGCAATTTTCATAAAAACATCAAATTTGATTTCGCGATTACAAAGCACGTCAGGATTTGGAGTTCTTCCTTTTTCGTATTCGTTGAACATGTAATCAACGATTTTTTCTTTGTATTCTTCACTCAAATCAACGGTCTGAAACGGTATTCCGAGTTTTTCAGCTACTAATAAAGCATCATTACTATCTTCTA
>JBDTNT010000338.1:0-4413 GCA_039933615.1 Flavobacterium sp.
AACACGTGAGTATGCAGTAGGAATGGTTTTTTTACCAAAAAGCAAAAACCAGGTTACTTTTTGCATGAATGCTTTCGAATCAACAATCAAGGATCAGAATTTAAAGATCTTAGGCTGGAGAGACGTACCCGTTGACGTAGAAAATTTAGGGCAGATTGCCGCAGAAAAAGAACCATCTGTTAAACAGGTTTTTGTTAGCAAAAACGGTCAGGTTTTAACAGAACAAGAATTTAATGCAAAACTTTTTGCAGCTAGAAAAATTGCGGAACATGCAATCAGAGGATCTAAAACGTCCGAAAGTCATATGTTTTATTTTACTAGTTTATCGACAACTACTATAATATATAAAGGTCTGTTGATGCCGGAAGACATCAGCCGATATTATATTGACTTAAAAGATCCGGACCTGGTAACTCGCCTTGCGTTAGTTCACCAGCGTTTCTCTACCAATACTTTCCCTTCATGGGACTTAGCACAGCCGTTCAGATACATGTGTCACAATGGTGAAATCAATACGCTTCGTGGAAATGTAAGCCGTATGCGTGCCCGTGAAGAATTAATGGAAAGCAAAATTTTTGGTGATGATATCAAAAAATTATTCCCAATTATCTTAGAAGGAAAATCAGATTCTGCTTCTATGGATATGGTGGTGGAGCTTTTATTAATGACCGGTCGTTCGTTGCCTGAAGCAATGATGATGGTTGTTCCTGAAGCCTGGGAAAAACACCAGACAATGTCCGCAGAAAAGAAAGCTTTCTACGAATTCAATTCTTGTATCATGGAGCCATGGGATGGTCCGGCTTCGATTCCGTTTACAGACGGAAACGTAATTGGTGCTTTACTGGACAGAAATGGTTTACGTCCTTCTCGTTATACATTGACAAAAAGTGGTTTCGTAATCATGTCATCAGAAATTGGTGTGCTTGATATCGAACCGGAAGATGTAATTCAGCACGGTCGTCTGGAGCCAGGAAAAATGTTCCTTGTTGACATGAACGAAGGCCGTATTATTGAAGATGATGAAATTAAAAAAGCAATTGTAACAAAACGTCCTTACAAAGAATGGGTTGACGCTAACTTGTTGCCATTGTCTAAAGTTCCATATACCAACAACCCTACTCCTGTAGAAAAACTTGATTTTCACACAAGACAGCGTTTGTTTGGTTACACTATCGAAGATTTAAAAACGATCATCAACCCAATGGCTTCTGATGGTGCTGAGGCGATCAGTTCAATGGGTAATGATACCCCATTGGCAGTTTTATCCGATCAGCCGCAATTATTGTACAACTATTTCAAACAATTATTTGCTCAGGTTACCAACCCGCCTTTGGATGGTATCCGTGAGGAAATCATTACTGATATCAGTTTAGCAATTGGCGGCGATTTTAATATTTTCGAAATTGAGGCAAAACAATGTAAAAAATTAAAAATCCAGAATCCGGTTATCTCAAACGAGGATTTGGATAAAATCAGAAATATTGATCACGAAGATTTCAAATCGGCTACCATTTCTACTTTATACAAAATAGAAAAAGGGGTCAACGGTTTGGAGCGTGCTCTTGAAAAATGTGTTCAGGCTACTTTTAAAGCAGTTTCTGAAGGATGCAATATTATCATCCTTTCAGACAGAGGGGTAAGCGAGCAAATGGCTCCAATCCCAATGTTACTGGCTTGTTCTTACATCCACCACTCTTTAAACTTTTTGAAAGTTCGTTCTAAATTCGGAATCATAATCGAATCTGCAGAGCCACGCGAACCACATCATTTTGCTTTATTGTTTGGTTATGGCGCAAGTGCAATTAATCCATACATGGTTAACGAAATCATTCACGATCAGGTAAAACAAGGATTTGTTACTAAAGTTAAAGCTGATTATGCGGTTATAAACTATAACAAAGCAACTGCAAAAGGCATCCTTAAAATCATGAACAAAATTGGTATCTCTACTTTACATTCGTACAGAGCTGCTCAGATTTTTGAGATTTTAGGTTTAAATAAAACATTCTCTACTAAATATTTCCCTTACACACCTTCAAGAATCGAAGGAATTGGTTTAATGGAAGTGGAAAAAGAAGTGAAGAAAAGATTCCAAAAAGCATTTCCAAATTCAAAAATCGCCAACTTACTGCCTCTGGAAATTGGAGGTATTTACAGATGGAGAAGGTCTGGAGAAAAACACATGTTCAACCCGACCACTATTGCTAAATTGCAACAAGCAGTTCGTTTGAACAGTCCGGAAAGCTATAAAGAATACTCTGATATGGTCAATGAGCAAAGCTCAAACTTAATGACCATCAGAGGTTTATTTGAATTTAATAATTTAGACCCGATTTCTATTGATGAAGTAGAACCTTGGACCGAAATTGTAAAAAAATTCAAAACCGGTGCGATGTCCTACGGATCGATCAGCAGCGAAGCGCATGAAAATTTAGCGATTGCAATGAACAGAATTGGCGGAAAAAGTAATTCCGGAGAAGGTGGAGAAGATTCCAGACGTTTCCAGAAAGAAATTAACGGAGATTCAAGAAACAGTGCAATTAAACAGGTTGCTTCAGGAAGATTTGGTGTTTCAATCAATTATCTGACAAACGCCAAAGAGATTCAGATAAAAATGGCTCAGGGCGCAAAACCTGGTGAAGGTGGCCAATTACCGGGAGAAAAAGTGGTGCCATGGATTGCTGAAACCAGAAATTCTACGCCTTATGTAGGTTTGATTTCGCCTCCTCCACACCACGATATTTATTCTATTGAGGATTTATCCCAATTGATTTATGACTTGAAAAATGCAAATCGTGAAGCGCGTGTAAACGTAAAATTAGTTTCTGAAGTTGGGGTTGGAACTATTGCTGCCGGTGTTGCCAAAGCAAAAGCTGACGTTATCCTGATTTCAGGTTATGACGGAGGAACCGGTGCTGCACCATTGACTTCCTTACAACATACTGGTATTCCATGGGAACTTGGATTGGCGGAAGCACAACAAACTTTGATCTTAAACGACTTAAGAAGCCGTGTAGTTTTAGAGTGCGACGGACAATTGAAAACAGGTCGTGATGTTGCTATCGCTGCGTTATTAGGTGCTGAGGAATTTGGTTTTGCAACTGCTCCTTTAGTAGCTTCAGGTTGTATCATGATGAGAGCTTGTCACTTAAATACGTGTCCGGTTGGTATCGCTACTCAGGATCCTGAATTGAGAAAAAATTTCAAAGGAACTCCAGAGCACGTCATCAACTTTATGTATTTTATTGCCGAGGAATTAAGAGAAATCATGGCGCAATTAGGTTTCAGAACCTTGAAAGAGATGGTGGGCCAGTCACAAAAATTAAATGTGAACAAAGCAATCAAACATTACAAAGCCAATGGTTTAGATTTATCATCAATTCTATACAAACCGGAAAAAGCCAAAACAGTTCCGAATCACAATACTACAGAACAAGATCACAACCTTGAAAATGTATTGGATTTCGAAATCATCAAAGAAGCGATTCCATCTATTTACAGAAAAGAAAAAACAAGAGTTACCTTTAAAATTAAAAATACAGACCGTTCTGTAGGAGCTATTTTGAGTAATGAAATCTCAAAAATCTACGGAGCACAAGGTTTACCCGAAGACACTATTTTAGTTGATTTTGAAGGTTCTGCCGGACAAAGTTTTGGTGCATTTGCCACAAACGGATTGTCGTTTAAAATTCACGGGAACTGTAATGATTATTTAGGAAAAGGGCTTTCCGGAGGAAAATTAATTATCAAAGTACCTCCTACTGCCACTTTCAAACCTGAAGAAAACATCATTATTGGAAACGTTGCCCTTTACGGAGCTATTACCGGAGAAGCTTATATTAATGGTATGGCCGGAGAGCGTTTTTGTGTGAGAAATTCCGGAGCAACTGCGGTTGTAGAAGGAATTGGAGACCACGGATGCGAGTATATGACAGGTGGTACTGTCGTTGTTTTAGGAAAAACAGGAAGAAACTTCGCAGCTGGTATGAGCGGTGGTGTTGCTTATGTTTATGATCCGAAGCAAGGATTTGATGCAACATTATGTAACATGGAAATGGTTGCTTTTGATCCAATTGAAGCGGAAGATGTTTTAAAACTAAGACGATTGATCAAAAACCACTCTTTGTACACAAGCAGTCCTTTAGCAAAAAGAATTTTAGCAGACTGGGAGAATCAACAAAAGCACTTCATAAAAGTAATGCCGACTGATTACAAAAAAGCATTACAAAGAATTGCGGAAGAGAAAAAAATAGAAGAATTAATAGCTGGTTAAAAGGTTCTGAGATACAAAGGTTCAGAGGTGCAAAGGTTTGTAGTTTTCAACTCACTTTTTACATCTCACATCTCACAACTAAATCTAATTAAAATGTCATGGGTAAAATAGGCGGATTTAAAGAATATAACAGAGCCGAC
>JBDTNT010000339.1:0-7275 GCA_039933615.1 Flavobacterium sp.
CGAGTTTGATCGTTATTATTACATTTTTAAGCTTGGGTTTCAAACCCTTTAATCTAAAAACCAAACCTTGGTTTTTGATAGAAAAAACAGATGGATCCGAATACTTACTTCCATCTCAGGAAAAGGATGATTATCCTAATCTAAATTTAAACATCCCATACACCGGAAATCATTTGATCGGTTTTAAAGAAGCAGTTGCTTTTAAAGAATCTCAGGGAAAATACCGGTTAGTTAATTCCTTAGGGTACATGGGTAAATACCAGTTTGGTTCTAAAGCTTTAAGAGCTATTGGTATTCACAATGACAAAGCTTTCCTAAAAGATCCTGCTTTACAAGAAAAAGCTTTTATTGCGTTATTGTCTAAAAACAAATGGATTTTGCGTAATGAAATTGAAAAGTATGAAGGAAAAGTTATTAATGGTGTTGAAATTACAGAATCCGGAATTTTAGCAGCTGCACACCTTGGTGGCGCAGGTTCAGTAAAAAACTTCTTTAAAAACAGAGGAAACAGACATTTTAGAGATGCCTACGGTACTTCGCTAAAAAGTTACATGAAAGCCTTCGGAGGTTATGATCTTTCTTATATTGAAGCAGATAGTAATGCTACAATTAACGATTAATAAAGTGTAAACTTTATAAAAGAACCTGCTTTATAGCAGGTTTTTTTTATGTCTGTTTTTTTATGCGTAATTTTTTAATCCCTAATTATACGTCAGTTTGTCATTTCGACGGAGGAGAAATCACACAAGAAATTCCGCATAGAAAATCGCCAATCTTTATAGAGTTACGAATGTGATTTCTCCTTCGTCGAAATGACAAAAAAATGAAACTTATAGTGAAATTAGAACTAATAAAATAAGTATATTCATATTTTAATTGCTTGTTTCTATGCTAAATCAACAATATGGTTGCCATTCCATTATGTCTACATTAGTACTAACAAATACCGTTCTGCTTTTTACATTGTCGTAACCAACAATTTAAAATTGAGATTACATCAAAATAAAGAAAATAAGAGAAAAACATTTGCTTCAAAATACAATATTGAATTTTTAGTTTATTACGAAAAACTCGCTTGGATCGATGAAGCCATTGCAAGAGAAAAAGAATTAAAAAAATGGAATAGGGATAAAAAGCTAATATTAAGCAAAGGACAAAATCCAATATTTGAATTTCTTAATTACCATTTTGAGTAATAAGATTTATGCAATTCAACTCAAGAGGTTGTCATTTCGACGAAGGAGAAATCACACAGGAAATTCCGCATAGAAAATCGCCAATCTTTGTAGAGTTACGAGTGTGATTTCTCCTTCGTCGAAATGACAAGATTGGGGTAAAAAAAAGAGAGACACTACGTCTCTCCTGAAATTATTTTATCTTTTCTAAAGGTTATTTGTCCTTTAGTAGTTTTTCGACATATTCTAATTTCTCTTTTTCAGCTTGAACCAAACGTTCGTAAAGTTCTACAACTTTATCTAAAGGATTAAAAGTACATGCGGTATTATTGCTTTGTTGATGAGCAAAAGCACCTTGATTGTTACTGAAATCGTTATCAGTAAAAGTGTTGAAATAAGTAATCATGTTTTCTTCAGAAAAATTTTTAATTGCTTCTGTGCTAACGCCTAAAGCTTTTGCAATCTCAACAAGTCTTTCTTCATCAATCTTTTCACTTGCCTCTATATTAGAAATACTTTGTTGACTTACACCAATTGCATAGGCAAGTGCTTCTTGCTTAATGCCTTTCAGTTCTCTTAACCGGCTAATATTTCTGCCAATATGTTTTGGCTTTGTCTCTGCGCTCATATTCAAAGGTATTTAAAATTATTAAAAAGTAATAAATTTTAGTAAAAGAAAGACTGTTTAGTAAGATACAATTATGGGCTTACAAAATGACTGCTGAACAAAAGTACAATTTTTCGGATAAAGATTTAGGCAAAATAAAACCTGCTGTAAAAAGCAGGTTTTTGAAATTTTTAGCCAATTAAAATATCAAGAATTTTAATAGCCGCTTCACTAATTTTAGTTCCGGGGCCAAAAACAGCAACCGCACCCGCATCAAATAAGTATTGATAATCCTGTGCCGGAATTACACCTCCAACGATTACCATAATATCTTCACGGCCGTGTTTTTTTAGTTCCTCTATTACCTGAGGAACAAGCGTTTTATGTCCGGCTGCCAAAGAGGAAACGCCTAAAATATGTACGTCATTTTCTACCGCTTGTTTGGCTGCTTCCGCAGGTGTTTGAAATAGTGGACCTATATCAACATCAAAACCAACATCGGCGTAGCCTGTTGCGACTACTTTTGCACCTCTGTCATGTCCGTCCTGTCCCATTTTGGCAATCATGATTCTTGGGCGTCTTCCTTCTTGTTTTGCAAAGACATTTGCTAATTGTTTTGCCTTTTCAAAAGTTTCATCGTTTTTTATTGCTGCACTATACACACCGCTAAAGGATTTAATTTGCGCTTTAAATCTTCCAAAAACACTTTCCAGAGCATCGCTGATTTCGCCTAAAGTTGCTCTGTTTCTGGCAGCTTCGACGGCAATTTCTAATAAGTTTCCCTGTTGGGTTTTAGCACAAAGAATTAATTTTTCGAGTGATTGATTTACTTTTTCAGTATCTCTTTTTGATTTTATTTTTTCAAGAAGTTCGAGTTGTTGCTTACGAACCATTTGGTTGTCAACATCCAGAATATGCAATGGGTCTTCTTTTTCTAATCTAAATTGGTTTACACCAACAATTATATCCTGGCCGCTGTCAATTCTGGCCTGTTTTCGGGCTGCAGCTTCTTCGATTCTGAGTTTTGGAATTCCTGCTTCGATGGCTTTTGTCATTCCGCCCAATTCCTCAACTTCCTGAATGAGTTTCCAGGTGCTTTCTGTAATTTCATTGGTAAGGCTTTCAACATAATAACTGCCTGCCCAGGGATCGACCGTCTTGGTAATTTTGGTTTCTTCCTGTAAAAAAATCTGCGTATTACGGGCTATTCTTGCCGAAAAATCGGTTGGTAAAGCAATAGCTTCATCTAAGGCATTGGTATGCAAAGACTGCGTTCCGCCAAAAGCTGCTGCTGTTGCCTCAATACATGTTCGGGCAACATTATTAAAAGGATCCTGCTCTGTCAAACTCCAGCCACTTGTCTGGCAGTGTGTTCTTAAAGCCAATGATTTATCACTTTTTGGATTAAATCCTTGTATTAGTTTTGCCCAAATCATTCTTCCGGCTCTCATTTTGGCAATTTCCATAAAATGATTCATTCCGATTGCCCAGAAAAAAGACAGGCGCGGAGCAAATTCATCAATTGACATCCCGGTAGAAAGACCTGTTCTGATATATTCTAAGCCATCTGCCAAGGTGTAAGCCAGCTCAATATCGGCTGTGGCGCCGGCTTCCTGCATATGATATCCGGAAATGGAGATTGAATTGAATTTCGGCATTTTTTTGCTCGTAAACTCAAAAATATCGGCTATAATCTTCATAGAAGGAGTTGGCGGATAGATGTAGGTATTACGGACCATGAATTCTTTTAAAATATCATTCTGGATCGTTCCTGAAAGTTTTTCAATTGCGACACCCTGTTCTTCGGCAGCAACAATATAAAAAGCCATGATTGGTAAAACGGCACCGTTCATTGTCATAGAAACTGACATCTCATCCAATGGAATCTGATCAAACAGCACTTTCATATCTTCAACAGAATCGATTGCAACGCCGGCTTTCCCAACATCACCGACAACACGTTCGTGATCTGAATCGTATCCGCGATGGGTTGGCAAATCGAAAGCAATTGATAATCCTTTTTGTCCGGCCGCAAGATTTCGTCTGTAGAATGCGTTGCTTTCTTCTGCTGTCGAAAATCCCGCATATTGACGAATTGTCCAGGGGCGTCTCACATACATTGTTGCATATGGGCCTCGCAAATTAGGTGCATAACCAGCCCCGAAATCCAGAAATTCCAAATCCTCAATATCTTTTTCAGAATAGGTTTTTTTGATTTCGATTCCTTCAGCGGTTATAAAGTTGGAGTCAGGCTGTTGACTTTCTTGCTCAACTTCTAACTTCTCACTTTTAACTTCTAACTTTATATGTTTAAGGTCTTTTCTCAATTTTAAATAAATGTTATTTAGAATAGGTTTAGTTCACTATCTCTTGATGTATGGAATATGGTTTAATAACAATACAATTTTCATAAATGGAATAATGTATCGCAAATGGAAATGCTTTTAAAAATAAGATTCTGATATTGTCATATTTTACCTGAAACAAGAATGGGTTCTTTTTTAGGATTACCATACTTTCTTTAAAGGGATCATTAAATCTAAGGGCTAATTTTGGATGTATATCTTTATACCAAAACAAAGATTTTTTATAATCGATTTTAGCTTGTTCAATAATAATAATTTTATAGATCATTTTCTATTTCTTTTAAAAAATCATCAATGTCAGTTGCATTTTTTGGATTTTTTAAATATTTCTCTGTTCTTTCTCTGACTTCGTCAATTTGCCATTGAGGAGTTTTATAGTCATCATTTTGAGTTGGTAAAATAATTATTTCTACTTTATCTGCCGTAAAATCATCTGGTAAAATGACAGTTACTGAGTGATTTTTTACTGTTATTATTTGTCTTATTGGTTCCATAATTATTTAACGTTATATTTAAATATTGCCATTTGAACTAATTTTTATTCTAATTCCAGTCGTTCCTGTTCCAGCTTTTCGGCTAATCTTTTTTCTATAATTGGTGTGATTAATGTTTTTCTTGGTTTTACTTTTACAAATGGAAACAATTCTAAATCATGTTTCATTTTATCTTCTTTGTTCGGATATTTATTCGTTCCCAATAAAACTTCTTTTTTAGAATCAAATAATTCCTGTTCTTTAGCGGCGCTTTCCTGAATTTTCTTTTTGATGGTCCCGTCGTTTAGAAGTTTCAGAAAACCTCCATTGGCCTCAATGTCTTTAAAGAGTGTCAGGCTTTTCTCGGCTAACTGCATGGTTAGGCTTTCGATGTAATAACTTCCGTCTGCGGGATTGTTTACTTTGTCAAAATAGCTTTCGTGTTTTAAAACCAATAATTGGTTTCTCGCAATCCGGTCTCCAAATTCATTGTCTTTATGGTACAAAGAATCATAAGGCAAATTGGCAACAGCATCTGCACCGCCAAGAATTGCAGACATACATTCTGTTGTAGTACGAAGCATATTGACATTATAATCGTAAATCGTTTTGTTGCGTTTTGTCGGGGTAACTAATAAATGACACTCCAATTCCGGATTGTATTCGTCGGCAACTAATTTGAAAAGCATTCGTAAGGCACGAAGTTTTGCAATTTCAAAGAAATAATTGGTTCCAACGGAAATCTCAAAAACAATTTGTTTTGGAATAGTGGGCAAACGGTTCAAATATTCGTTTGCGTGCGCCAGACTATAAGCGATTTGTTGCGTAATATTAGCGCCCGCATTCTGATATAAACCGGAATCTATGCTAAGCAAGGACAGATTTGTTGTTGCTTTTGAAATTAAATCAATAGTTTCAAAATTATTTTTGTCTGAAGTTGTAATCCAGTTTCCTTCTCGGGCAAAATGGCCAATCGGATCGAGATTGCAGTAAAAGGTGCTCTTTTTTTGAATTGAAATAGTATCCAATAATTTCACGAAATCGATTGAAATAAATTTCAAATTAAAGTAAACAATCCTGTTTTCTAAAGGAAGGTTTTCTAATAATTTCTGAATGTCTGTTTTTTCGTTTTCAATAGTAAAACGAAGACTTTCTGCGCCTCTTTCGATAGTGTTTACAGCTCTTTGAACTGATTTTTCAATATCATAGACAAAGATGTTCTGGCAGATTTTAAAATCTGCAGCTTTTGTTTCTACAACTGCAGCTTTTGAAAATTCATCTCTGTGATAAAATGGTTTTACCTGAATATCTTCAGGGGAATGCCAGATTACAGTATCGTTATAATCAGCTCCATCCAGTTCAAACTGAATTTTTTGTTTCCATTGTTTGGATGAAATTGGACTAAAATCGTCGAATAGGGTAGTCGCCATTTGTGCTTTTTTCTGATTATTCTTTATTATCCTGGATTGTATCTCCTTCAAATTGAATGATGTATATGTCTTCGCTGTCTTTTTTCATGAAGTACTTTTCGCGGGCATATTTTTCTATCTGCTCCGGATTTTTCAATTGCTTGATTTGTTCCTGGTCTTTTTTAATTTCTTCCTGATAATACTTTTTATTGTCTTCGAGCTCGTTGATCTGATTGTCTAAAAAACGATGGTCAAAATAGGAGTAGTTGTCTAAAAATAACATCCAAACGACAAAAAACAGTAATACCCAAACATATTTATTGCCCAGGAATTTGAACCACGATTTGCCTTTGTATGGATTTGTTAATTTAATTTTCACTTTTAAACGATTTTTTCTTTATGATTTGATTCGTCTCTTAGCCCCGATAGAGCCGATATCCTTTTTATGGCTTTTTCTGCCATAAAAAGATAAAGGCGAAAGCGGGAATAGCTCCTGACTTTTATGGAATAAATTTACAATAAAAATTATGAAATTCTTTGATTTATTACTGCACGAACTACATCGATGGCAACAGTATTGTATTTGTCGTTTGGTATAATGATATCTGCAAAAGCTTTTGATGGTTCTATAAATTGCTCATGCATAGGTTTTAACGTGTTTTGATAACGTGTCAAAACTTCATCGATATCACGGCCGCGTTCTGAAATATCACGTTTTAAACGACGGATTAATCTTTCATCAGAATCGGCATGAACGTATATTTTAATGTCAAAAAGATCGCGAAGCTCCGGATTTGTCAAAATCAGAATACCTTCTACAATCATTACTTTTCTGGGATGCGTAGAAACCGTATCATCGGTTCTGTTGTGTTGTATAAACGAATATACGGGCTGATCTATTGTTTCTCCGGCTTTTAATGCTTTAAGGTGTCTTACCAATAATTCGAAATCAATGGCACGGGGATGGTCGAAATTAATTAATGCTCTTTCGTCAAATGATAGATTACTGGTTTCTTTGTAGTATGAATCCTGAGAAATTACGCCGACTTCTGTGCCTGGTAATTCGTTCATGATTTGGTGTACTACTGTTGTTTTTCCACTTCCTGTTCCTCCTGCAATTCCAATAATGAGCATAAATTTGTTGTTATATATTTGTTTGGCAAAAATAATAATTTAAGTCAATTTATAATAGGAAGTTTAAAGAAGGTTTGAAATTGTTCTTGTGAATTGCGAATTGTTTAAAGT
>JBDTNT010000340.1:0-4238 GCA_039933615.1 Flavobacterium sp.
ACCCAAGCGATAGCGAACAGACGAAGTAAATCGCATCCAGTATTCGACAACAGTGTGTGATTAGCCTGTGTCATTCCTCGTTCCTCGGAATGACAAACCTAAGGTTAGTGCTTGTGTGAAAACGAAAATAAAAATCAACTTTCCCACAGCAATAAAATACAAGCAAAAAAAAACCAGTCAGGAAAACCGGACTGGTTCATAGAATTTTTATTGTAAAACTGTCTGCCTATTTTAGGAAGACTCCATAAATCAACAGGCTTACAAAAGATTTTTTTTAGAATTTATACGTTACCCCAACTCTGAAGTTTCTTGGCTGTTCGGTCTGCCAGTAATAGGTATTCACATTCAGTGAAGCATAGTAAGAACCACTGTACAGGTATTTGTCCAGAATATTAAACACATTGGCAGTGAATTTCATTTTTCCGGTTTCGTAGGACAAACCACCATCCAGTTTGAAATATTCCGGAAGTTTCTCCAATCCTGCTGCCCAGGTATCAGTTTGTCTTCCTGCAAGGTATGTCCCTCCAACAGAAGCTCCCAATCCTTTTAATTTTCCGGATCCAATTGTATAATTTAACCAGGCATTGGCAACATGTTTTGAAAATCCTGTTAAGGCACTTCCTTCCGTAATAGAAGGCACATTGGATTCTGTTACAATTGCTTCTGTAAACGCATAATTTGCAATAAGATTAAGACCTTCAAGGATTTTACCTCTTACGTCAAATTCAACACCTTCTGCTCTTTTTTCACCTAATACTACTTTAAATACGTCATTTGGACCATTTTCAGGATCAGCTGTAAGTTCGTTTTCCTTAATAATTCGGTAAGCCGAAACCGTAGTACTCCACGATCCGTCGAACCAGTCTTTCTTAATACCAAACTCAATATTATTACCGGTAAGCGGTTTTATCTGATCTCCATTTTTTATAATACCGGACTGAGGTGTAAAAGCCTGATCGTATAATCCGTAAACTGATGTGGTAGGTGTTACAGAATAGCTAAGTCCCACACGTGGTGTAATGTGACTGTCTTCCTGGATATCTCCCCAGCCATTCTGGCTAATCCAGGTATATCTTGCTGCAAGAGTCAGTCTCAGTTTGTTCTCAAGAAAGCCAAGCTCATCCTGAATATAACCTGCCGCATATTCTGAAGTAATACCACCAAAAGATCTTTGTTTAAGAGGAGTACTACGATCAAAATTCGGCATTCCGTTTGACGGAGTTCCGTAGTTTGGCTCAAAAACATTAAATGGCTTATCGTAAGTATCCAAATTATGTGATTGGTAAAAATCTGCCAAATATTCTTTGTTCCCCAAATCAACTCCACCTAATATTTTATGTGTAATTGCCCCAGTATTGAATTTTCCATTCACAAACATCTGTCCTAAGAACATATTACTTTCAGCATCCCAGATCCCAATACTACGAATAATTTCACCTTTACCAAGTACACCAAGTATCTCTTCAGGTTTTTTATCATCATTCAGGTAAATTGACCCAGGACCAACGGCAGTAGGCCATGAACTGTATCCTTCCTGTAAGTATTTAAAATAAGAAGTCTGTGCGGTAACTTTCCAGTTGTCATCAAACTTATGTTCAAAAGTGAAATAGCCACTGTGATCATTCATTTTAGTATCCGGTAAACCAGGCTGGGTCATCGTAAAATTTCTCGGCATTGTTGCATATCCACCTGCATCAGCACCAAATACATAATAAGAACCAACTTCAGTCATATTTGCATGCTGGTAGTTGTATTCCAATGTTATTTTCGTTTTATCATCAATTTGATAAGAAAGAACCGGAGCAATCACATAACGGTCATTATGTTCGAATGGCCTGTGAGAACCTTTCTTTTGTAAAGCCCCATTGAATCGGTATAAAAATTTACCTTTTTTATCCAGTTTCCCATCAAGGTCAATACTGGCTCTGTAGAAATCATAGCTTCCAGCCATCACTGTAGCCTCACCTTTTGTGATTCCGGTTGGTTTTTTGGTAACCACATTATAAAGTCCGCTTGGATCACCATTCGAAAGCATAAATCCTGCCGGACCTTTTACAAATTCAATATGATCTACAAAACTCATATCTTCCGTAAGAGGGCCCCAAAAAGATGACACTACATTAAAACCATTACGGAAAGCCTGAATCTGAGAACCACGCATTGTAATGTTGGTATACATATCACCCCAGTGCTCAACACGTACAGCACCACTCACATTACGGATCACTCCATCACTCATACTGATAATTTGCTGGTCTTTTAAAGTCTGGCTACTTACAATCTGAATGTTCTGAGGGATTTCAAGTACCGGAGTCTGGAGACGCAACGACAAAGAAGGTTTGTCCTGTATGTATTTATTTTTTGTAATTACAACTTCATCCAGATCTTCCTGATTTTCTGAAAGCGAGAAGTTTTTAGTTGCAGTCTGTTTGGCAGTAACCACGATATTATCCTCAACTGAGTGAATACCTATGGCACGAATGCTAATGGTGTAACTGGCTGGTTTAACATTTTTTATCTCATAATGCCCGCTTTCATTGGTAACAGCAGTGTATTTTGTTCCTTTAAGGCTAACAGAAATATTTTCTGCCGGAGTATTTCCGCTCAAAGTTACTTTCCCTACTATTTTGCCTGTTTCCTGAGCCATCATTTGTAATGCGCTTAGAAACAACAAGCTAAACAGAATTTTTTTAATGGTTGATATATTCATTTTGGTATGGAGTTTAAATTCAGCGCAAAAGTAAACCCTAAAACAGTGTAATCCAAATTATTTTTAATCGTTCTAAATAAAAATAGAAGATGCGATTATAATTAAAACGGAAATTAAAGTGGTATTACAAAACACCAACATACTGATTTAAAACACTTTAAACTAAAATTAAACCTATTTAAAAAAGACAAAAATCTTTCTTTTAATCTCATAAATTTTAACAAAAAAAAGATAAATCCAACTTTATATTCTGAGGAACCACAAAAAAATAAAATAAAACTATCCCGATTTTTAAATTAGATTTCTATATTTGCAACCAAGTTGCGTTAAATTCTGTCTTAAAAATGACTTTTACAATCACAACTTTCTATTAATCAGGAATGAAGAAAAAAGTAATACGTATTAATCTTTTTATGTCTTTTACCGTATTGTTCGCAATGCTGTTTCAGACCCTGCATTCTTACGAGCATATTTATACCCAGATTACGCAGCAACAGTGCGATCATAAATATGCTGCCCATGAAAAACAGATAACACACAGTCATTCCGTAGAGAACAATTGTCCAATCTGTCATTTTACCTTTAGTACCTTTATTCCGGATAATTTTCAACCGCTGTCTTTTCATAAAATAATCGTTGAAAATCCTATTACTTTTTGTTTTACAAAAGCTGCATCAACCTTTTTCAAAGGCAGTCTTTTTGCACTTAGGGCTCCCCCTTCTTTAGCCTGATTTACTACTTTTTATTTTTGAATGATGAAATATCTTTTGCCCTTTTAGGTAGCTGAAAGTATGCTTTATTTATTATTTTAACTGAACTTTTAAAGTTTGGCTAAAATTAATAAAGACATTTTTATCTTCAATCTGAAATAGTCATTTCACTACAGTCTTTGTAGTAAGCCATTCCATTTTATACGAAATAAAACAAAACTGTTGCTCCGGGTAACAGCAGGAGTTTACTATTTCTACTTTTTAAAATCAAATCAATACAAATCAATACAATTATGCTTACAGCAGAAAACCTGACCAAAAAATATGGCGACCATATCGCTTTGAATGCCTTGAACCTAACCATTAAAAAAGGAGAAATTTTTGCTCTTTTAGGACAGAATGGTGCGGGAAAAACGACTACAATCAATCTGTTTCTGGGTTTTATACCACCAAGCAGCGGAGCCTTAGAAATAAACGGAATTTCAGTTACAGAAAATCCACAGGAAACTAAGAAACACGTCGCTTACATCCCTGAAACCGTAATGTTATACCCAAATCTGACAGGCATAGAAAACCTGAAATTCTTTTCTTCCCTGGCTGGATTTAAATATTCAAATGGTGAACTGACCTATTTCCTAACCAAAGCAGGTTTACAAATCAAAGCCCACGATCAGGATCTTGGCGGTTACTCGAAAGGAATGCGTCAGAAAGTTGGGATAGCGATTGCGATTGCCAAAAAAGCAAAAGTATTATTGTTGGACGAACCTACGAGCGGCCTGGACCCAAAAGCTTCCAATGAATTCTCCCAAATTCTAAAA
>JBDTNT010000341.1:0-5331 GCA_039933615.1 Flavobacterium sp.
GAATTCCGGCTTATTATTACGGAGACGGAAAAGAAGATTTTGTTGTTGCAGAAAACATCGAAGATGCTTTAGTGTTAGCTAAAGAAAAAACATCTAACATTTCACTTCAAACATCTGACTTGAAACAAGATGTTGATGCCTTAGATACCTGGTTCTCAGCATGGCTTTGGCCAATGTCCGTTTTTGGTGGAATTATGGATCCCGAAAGTGAAGATTTCAAATATTATTATCCAACAAATGATTTAGTAACCGGTCCGGATATTTTATTCTTCTGGGTGGCGAGAATGATTATTGCAGGTTACGAATATGCTGGTGAAAAACCATTTACAAATGTGTATTTGACAGGTTTAGTTCGTGACAAACAACGTCGTAAAATGTCTAAATCATTAGGAAATTCTCCTGATCCTTTAGACTTAATTGATACATTCGGAGCAGATGGTGTTCGTGTAGGATTGCTTTTAAGCGCTTCTGCAGGAAACGATATTATGTTTGAAGAAGAATTATGTAATCAGGGAAAAGCATTTTCGAACAAAATTTGGAATGCTCTTAAATTGATAAAAGGATGGGAAGTTTCAGAAACTATTCCACAGCCGGAATCATCAAAAGTTGCGGTTGAATGGTTTGAAGCTAAGTTTCAGCACGCATTGGTTGATATTGAGGATAATTTTGAGAAATACAGAATTTCAGATTCATTAATGGCCATTTATAAATTGGTATGGGATGATTTCTGCTCTTTATTCCTTGAGATGATCAAACCTGCCTACCAACAGCCAATTGATAAAAAGACATTTGACAGCGCCATTGAAATTTTAGAAAATAACCTGAAATTACTTCATCCGTTTATGCCTTTCCTTACGGAAGAAATCTGGCATATAATTGCTGAAAGAACGGCAGAAGAAGCATTAATTGTTTCAACCTGGCCGGAAATAAAACCATTTGATGCAAAATTAATTACTGATTTTGAAAATTCAATTGAAGTAATTTCAGGAATCAGAACGATCCGTAAAGAAAAGAATATTGCCATGAAAGACAGTATTGAATTAAAAGTGGTTAACAGCGAAAACTTCTCTGCTTATTTCGATTCAGTAATCACTAAATTAGGAAATATTTCGGCTTTCGAATATGTTTCTGAAAAAGTTGACGGAGCATTATCATTCCGTGTAAAATCAAATGAATATTTTATTCCGATTTCAGGAGGAAATATAGATGTTGAAGCAGAAATCGCAAAACTGAATGCAGAATTGGTTTATACACAGGGCTTCTTAAAATCTGTTCAGTCCAAACTGGCCAATGAAAAATTTGTTGCCGGAGCACCTGAGAAAGTTTTGGCTAACGAAAGACAGAAAGAAGCTGATGCATTGGCAAAAATTGCTACAATCGAGCAAAGTTTAGCTGGTTTGAAATAAGAATAAAATTTCTTTGTAAATAAAGATATCAGACCCGACAGATTTTTAAAACCTGTCGGGTTTTCTTTTTTAGAATTTTTGTTTTTTACTTCGGTTTCGAATACAAAACAAAGGATAAGAAATTAGGGTAATAATTACTATAATTCCAAATGCTGCAGGATCACTGTAAATAAAACCTATTAGTAATGCTAATGAAGCCACAATTGCCAGAATAGTCAGCCAGGGATGCCATTTAGAACGGTAAGGTCTTGGTAAATCTGGTTCTGTTATTCTTAGTTTTAAAAGAGAAAAATAGGCCAGTCCCCAAACGATAATAGAAGTGAAGGCGGCAAAGGTGAATAGTACTTCGAAAGAACCGATACAGATCAAAAACAAACTAAATAAAGACGAAACTAAAAGCGCTACAATTGGAGTTCCACCTTTGTTTACAGTTGTTCCACCTCCGATAAAAAAACCGTCCCTGCTTAATCCGAACAAGATTCTTGGCGGGATCATCATAAAAGCATTCAGGATACTAATTAGTGAAAAAATAGAGATTACGATAACAATGACCGCCCCGTTTTTTCCAAAAATAATATTCGCTACATCAGCTGCGGCCAGATTGGATTTTGCTATAGTTTCAACGGATAAAACGTGGAAAAAAGCAATATTCAACAGCACATAAATCGCAATAACAAGTAAAACACCACTGTATAAAGAACGAGGAATGTTTTTACCTGGATCATCATTTTCTTCGGCAAAAAAGCAAACGCTGTTCCAGCCATTATACGTACCAATTATTAATTGCAGTGATTTGAAAATTCCAAATAGTAAACCAATTTGAAAGATTGAATTATCTTTTTGAATGGCTGGTACTTTTATACCGGAATACATAAAGCAGGCAACCACCAGACAGACAAAACAAATAACCTTCAGGAAACTTGTTATTTGTTGAAAAGCACTGCCGTTTTTTACACCGCTTAAGTGCAGTAATACAAAAGCAATTAATAATGAAATGGCAATTACTGTTGAATAATCTCCCAGATTTGGAAATAGTATTATAATATATTCGCTGATTACAATACAGTAAAAAGCAGGCGGAATGGCATTGGTAATATAGTCAAACCAACCGGAAAGAAATCCGGCATAATCTCCAAAAGCCCTTTTGATATAATTGTAAGACCCTCCGGCTTTAGGAAGCATGGTTGCCAGTTCTGCATAGGAATTGGCACCAATTAAAACAAATAAACCACCAAAAAGCCACGAAGCGATTATCAGCCAGTAATTGTCTAATAACGAAGCAATCGTGCCCGGCGTCCGTAAAATTCCAACCCCAATTGTTCCTCCAATTAATACCGCGATATTAAAACTTAAACCTAAACTTTTTTTTAACTGGTTCTTTTTGGAATCTGACATATTATAATTTGTTTTATTTCAAGGCAAAAGTAAATATAATTAAAACACTTTCTTTTGTTAAAATCAAAAACCTCATTTAGGATTAAATGAGGTTTTGTATGCGGAATAAAATCGGTTTCAAATTTTTAAAACTTGTAGCGAAGGCTTGTCATAATCTGACGAGGTGCTATCGGATTTACACTATAATTTTCGTGAACGGTATAATTCAATTCATTTGTAATATTAGATAATTTACATAAGATTGAAAATTTTCTCCATTCGTAACCCGCAGAAACATCAATAGTAGTATATCCTTCAATCGGAATATCACGATCCCTGATTGTTACAAGGTATGGTGATGCCGGTGGTGCAGGAGTTGGTTTAATAGCCGTCCATAAATAATCATCATTCCATCCGCCTAAACGATCACCGATATAATTTGCGATAGCACCAAAAGTGATACCTTTTAAAATTCCCTCTGGTGATTTGTAGAAGAAACTTAAATTAGCAGTATTTCTTGGAGTTCTTGCTACACGATCCCCTTCAACAAAACTTCCGTTAGTTCCTGAAGTATTGGTGTAACGCATGTCATTATAGCTATAACCTGCAATAATGGCCAGACCGTCTATAGGTTTTGCAGTAATGTCAATTTCAACTCCTTTACTTTTTGTTCCTCCTCCTAATATTTTTAACTGAGAATCGATATTTAGGCTTCCGTCTGCTTTATTAGGAGCCGTTTGGGCTAAATTACTGTTGGTAATTTGATACACAGTCACATTCGTACTTAATAATCCTTTTAAGAAATCGGTTTTGATACCCGCTTCGTATTGGTCAATAATAGAAGGATCTATCGGTTGTAAATCTACAGTTGTTCCTGTATTTGGAGTAAATGAGCTGGAATAGCTGCCAAATACAGAGATTTCTTTTGTCGGCTGGTATATCAATCCAACTTTTGGAGAGAAAGCGTTGTCTAGTTTTTTTGCACCAACAACCGGAGTTGTTTTTTCAGGAGATACCGTTTGAACTGTACCAGCAAGTATTTCTTTATAGGTGGTTACTTCTGTTTCCTGCCATGACCAACGGATACCTGCGAGTACTTTGAATTTTTCGGTAACAGAAATTAAATCCTGAAAGTACACACCGAAACGATTGGTTTCTGTTTTTGCAATTTGAGTAGCCCTGGCATTAGGAATATCATTTCTTTGTGTCGAAGGATCAAAATTGTAAAGATTAATCTTGTCATATATACTTGGATCGTATGTTTTTGGAGATCCATCAGGGTTGGTACCGGTTACTAAAAACTTTTCATTAAAAGCATAGGTGTAAGCAGTTGCAAAGGAATTTTCCCAATCTGCACCGGTATACAATTGATGTTTAATTTTTCCTGTATTGAAATTTCCCTGCAGACTTAACTGGTCACCAAGTATTTGTTCTAAGTTTTTATTTTGGGTCAAACCTCTGTTCCAGTCGCCATTTGCTGTGACAGTTGACAATTGGGCTGTTGATTTTTGAGTTCTGTCGTAAGTTTGGAAAGAACTATTGAAGTTCAGCTTCCAGTTTTTATTGAAATCATGGTTTAATAATGCAGAAGCACTAGCCGATTTGGTTGCACCATTCGACCAAAGAGATCCTAAAAATTCGTTACGTGGAATATCCAGAATTTGTTTTCCAACAATTCCGGTTCCGAAATCCGGAGTCCAGTCTGCAGTTAGATAATCTCCCTGAAGTGTAATTTGCGTTTTAGAACTAACAGCAAAAAGCAAGGAAGGATTCACATACAAACGCTCATTTTTTACAACATCCCTGAAGCTTTCTGAGTTTTCATAAGAACCGTTTATTCTAAAAGCAATAGATTTATTAAGAGGACCGTAAAAATCAAAAGCAGGTTTGTAGAAAGCATAGCTTCCCATTTGCATCGAAATCTCACCGCCTTTTTTAAACGAAGGAGTTTTGGTTACCAGATTTAATATTCCGCCTGGTGCTACATTTCCGAATAATAAAGCAGAACTACCTTTAAGAAATTCAACTTTTTCTAAACCTGAAACATCAGGGATAGAACCGGAATTATATCGAAAACCATTTTTAAACATATTATTGGCAGACATATCATATCCTCTGGAGAAAAAAGATTCCTGAGCACCACCACGCGCAGAACTTACATAAACACCATTGGCATTTTTTATAACCTCACTCAGACGAATAGCCTGCTGCTGTTCAATTACATCAGAACCAATAACCTGAATACTTTGTGGATTGTCCATTGGTTTTAATCCTGAACGAACTGCCGTAACCGGTTTAGGTTCTCTGTTGGTTGTGATTAATACCTCATTAAGTATTTCTCCTTTTTTGTTTTTTACGGTATCATTGACAGTATGATCACCATCATTGCTTGTATATTCCTGACTGTAAGCAGTCAGACTTAAAATTGAAAACCCTAAAAGTAAAATATGTTTCATACCGTCTTATTTGGAATAAATAAAAATAATTTCCGCAAAAGTAACTCTGTGCTTGAGTGATTGAAACTTATTTGTCTTAAGGTTGTCTTAAGATT
>JBDTNT010000342.1:0-9490 GCA_039933615.1 Flavobacterium sp.
ATGATTTTTGTTTAAATTAATGAGGCTCAAAAGTAAGGATTAATATTTGAATCTAAAAGTATTTATTGTCGCTTGTCGTAACAATTAGGCGAGTCTTAAGAGAATTAAATAGTGCTAAAATGGGCTCTCTTCATTGTGAGTCTCGGCAGAGTCTCAGCCCTTTTTTGGTTAACAAGTTCTTTGACTCCGCTCGGGCTGATTATTATTTGACGGAGCTTCTGGTGTGATCCCTCCTTCGTCGATATGATAAGATTGTGCTGAAATCTACGGTTGCGAGAGGGATGGACGCTGGCTACCGAAGTAGCTCAAACAGCCCGACAGCTTTTGGGAAAGGGGCGAATGTACGCCTGCACGATTTGCCCCTTTTTCTAATGGTGGCTCGCCCAAAGTATGGTAAATAGTCTGCATAAAAAAAAGCGCTTCTTAATTTAGAAACGCTTTCTTTAGTCATGTTTTTTTGTTTTTTCTGAAAGAGGCCGACTATTTATCGATGGAACCCAAAACTCGTTTCATAAACGCGTTTAAAGCTTCTTTTTTATCTGTGCCCTGAACTACCATTTTGTGTACTTCTAACGCACCGTACATGTTAGAAATTAGTTCACCGATTACATCTAATTCTTCGTCTTTCAGAGACGGAATTTCTGTCATGGCTTCCAGAACTTCGATCGTTTCGATGATGTAATCCTGATCGTTTTCTTCTATAAACTGCGTTAACTGCTTTATTACGGGTAATTTCATGTTTTTTTGTTTATTCGTTTAATTGTTTATTCGTTTAACTGAATCAACAGATTAAGCGATTTCGCTTACTAATTCGATTAAAACTTCCTGTTTGTTGGTTTGTGTTTCGTTTACCAGTTTACCATTTACAAAAGTTGCAAAGGTTGGTAAGTTACTTACATTAGCCAATTTTCTTGATTCCGGAGAATTTTCAGCATCAACCAAAACAAAAGTGATAGCGTCATTTTCTGTTGCTAATTTTTTGAATTTTGGTTTCATAATACGGCAATTTCCACACCATGAAGCTGAATATTGTACTACTACTTTTTCGTTTTTAGCAACTAAATCTGCTAATGTATCTTCGTTTAAGTCGATTAACATGTTTTTGTTTTTTTAAGGTTCTGAGGTACTGAGATTCTGAGAGGCTAAGGTTTTTAGCTTCTTCTTTTTCTCAGTCTCTTTTGAATATTTTCCGGAAGTAAGATTTAAGTTACTAAGGCTTTGAGAAAAAAATCTCAGAACCTTAGCATCTTAGTATCTTAGAACCTTTAAGAAGAATTAGTTTGCGCTTAAATATTCAGCAGTACTAACTCTGTCAGCACTCATTGCTTCTTTTCCAGCTTCCCAGTTTGCAGGACAAACTTCACCTTTAACCTGGATATGAGTATAAGCATCAACCATGCGTAAATATTCGTTTACGTTACGTCCTAATGGCATATCGTTAACACTTTCGTGGAAGATTTTTCCAGTTTCGTCAATTAGGTAAGTAGCTCTGAAAGTTACGTTTGAACCTTCAACAATTACTGAATCAGTTTCTTCGCTGTATTCTGTAGATTCGATATCTAAAATTCCTAAGATATTAGATAGGTTACGGTTAGTGTCAGCAAGGATTGGGTAAGTAACACCTTCGATTCCACCGTTGTTTTTTGGAGTGTTCAACCATGCAAAGTGTACTTCGTTTGTATCACATGAAGCTCCGATTACGATAGTATTTCTTTTTTCAAATTCTGGCAATGCAGCTTGAAAAGCGTGTAATTCAGTTGGACATACAAAAGTAAAATCTTTTGGGTACCAGAATAAAAGTACTTTTTTATTGTTGTTTACTGCTTCTTCAAAAATGTTGATTTTTAAGTTGTCACCCATTTCTGAGATAGCATCTACTGCAATACTTGGGAATTTTTTTCCTACTAAAGACATATTTTTCGTTTTAAATTAAAAATTTATTTGGTGCAAAAGTAGGGTATAAGTAAGGGTACTTACAATAAGATGTAATTATTAATGTTTATTAAGTGATAACTTTTTGTTATACTTAATGTAGTTTTAATTGTAAGTTATTGAATGTCAATATTTACGGGAAGGCTTCCGTTGCAGTTTTTATTTTCAAGAAAATGAATTCCTGCAATTTTTTGGAACTCTTCAAAATCCTGATAGGCCTCTACCAATCCTGAAGCCTTCTTAAGATTCGGAATTAGGGGTAAAACATAGGGATTTCCGAATACGTAAACGATACATTTTTTGGTTTCAAGTAAATCGGAAAGTAGCGCTAAGACTTCATTATTTATTTCGAAATTATTCATTGGTTTTGCTTTCGGAACAAATAAGGATATGATGATTGTCTCAAAATTTCCCAGCGCTTTTTTAATTTCCGGAATATTTGAATCTTCCAAATTTTCAAAAGCAAATTCCGGAGATTTTAATTTTGAGTTTAAAGTTTTGAAGAATGTATTTTCGGAATTTTTATACAAACTCAGTTTTGCCAGCTGATTGTTTTTCTGCGCTTCAAAAGCTAATTCTGTGTTCGAATTATCAATGATTTTTGTAATTGTATTTTGAGCAATTTCAAGGTTTAAAGCAGCAGTTTTTTCGAAATCTAATTCACCCGAAGTAAATTGTTTATCAGATAGAATTCCAACTTTTTCCTTACATTTCATAATCCTGCTGTAACTCTCTTCGATACGTTCAGGACTTGCTTTTTTTAGGATTTCCTGAATTCCTTCGGGAACATTTTCGGCAAAACACAAAACATCGTTTCCGGCGTTGAAAGCCTCCCATTCCAATTCGCCTTTTGTTTCGTATAATTTTGAAACACTGTGCATGTTCAAGGCGTCAGAAATTACGAGTCCGTCGTAGCCTAATTGCTCACGCAAAAGAGTTTCGATAATGGGTTTTGATAAAGTAGCCGAAGTATCTTTTCCGTTATTTAAACTCGGAACGGCCAGGTGCCCGATCATAATGGAGTCAACATTGTTTTCGATTCCTTTAATGAAAGGATATAATTCGTTTTCTAATAATTCTTCTAAACTCTGCTTCAAAACTGGCAATCCCAAATGCGAATCTACATTGGTATTTCCGTGTCCGGGAAAGTGTTTCAGGCAGCCTAAAATCCCGGCATCAGACAATCCTTTTAAATAAGCCACAGCAAAATTGGCAACTTTTTCTTTGTTTTCGCCAAAAGAACGATAACCAATAACCGGATTGTTTGGGTTGTTGTTAATATCTGCCAAAGGCGAAAGATTGTAATTGATTCCGGCCGCTTTTAGGTCTAGACCTATTTGTTTTCCTACTTCGTAAACCAAATCAGTTTTGTTTTCAGGAAGAGCACCAAGCGTAATGGCGTACGGATATTGCGGTGTTTTTTCGATACGCATTGCCAGGCCCCATTCGGCATCAATGCTAATTAAAAGCGGAGTAGAGGCAGCCTTCTGATAACGAACGATCAGAGCTTTGATTTTCTCGTAGCTGTCATCATTAAAAACGACTTTCTTCTTGCTTTCGTAATTGGTAGCAGCGCTCGCACGACTGTGAAAAAAAGTCAGTCCGCCAATATTATGCTCTTTTATCAAACGTTCAGTTTCCTGAATGTTCTCTTCGGTATCGTTGATAAAAACAGCGGGAAAAAAGAATTGTCCCACCTTTTGTTTTAATGCTTCGGCTGTCATTTTCATTATTATAAAGTCTTTTTCATGCAGACACTATTATCCATTTCCTCGTAAGGCGGATAATTTGGAATTATGGTATAATCTAGTTTTTGATATAGCGAAATAGCTTCTGGTTGCTTTTTGCCTGTTTCCAGAATAGTATAAGTATAATTTAATCCGGTAGCCCAATTTTCCAGCTCTTTAAGAACTGCAGCTGCAATTCCTCTTTTCCGGAAATCGGGATGTACATACATCCTTTTAATTTCTACGGTATCACTTTCTTTTTCCCTAAAAGCCCCACAGCCAACTGCAATATCATTTTCATAATAAACGATAACATGTTTTATGGCGTCGGTTTTATTAAACTGATTATAAAAGGAATGATCTTCGCCATCTCTAACCGCTAAATCCTGATCTAATAAAGCAACCAGATTAATAAAATCAATATCGTCTGAATTGGTTCTTTTTATAGTAGTCATGATTTATAGCTTTATTTGTGTGATTTTTTTCTAACACATAGAAGTAACTCACAGATTTTTTTGTTCTATTGCTAATTTAATCTCGCAAAGACGCAAAGTGTTTCTTTTGTGTATTTTTTATTTCAACTTCGCTTTCTTTTGTTTAGCCAATTGTTTCTTAGTTTCAATTGCTTTTTCCAGTCGGTTTTTAAATCGAAAGAGTTTCGGAAGCCCTTCTAATCGGTCTTCGATAGTGATTTCTTCAAAAACAATAATTGCTTTTTCTAAAACCCGAATTTCGTTTTCGATATCGTTTTGGTTTTTGTAGATCGTAGCGAGACGATCGTAAGGATGATTTCCTTTAAAGCTTTCCGCGACATTTTCTTCGTACAATTCAACTGCTTTTTCAAGATTTCCTGTTTTCTCGAACTCAGCTCCTTTCAGATTTCGTTCGGCCTGCAAATTCTCATTGATTTCCATAGGTTAAGATGTTTGATTGGGGTTAAACTTCTTCAGATTTTTTCCCAAAATCTTTCGGGAAAATTAAAAAACGTGATAAAATAATTCCAGGGATTGTAGCGACGAAAACCCAAATAAAGAAATTTCCATAGCCTAAATATTCCTGAATATATCCACTAAGCATTCCCGGAAGCATCATTCCCAATGCCATAAAACCGGTTGCAAGCGAATAATGTGAGGTCTTGGATTCTCCTTCCGCAACATAAATCAGGAACATCATAAAGGAAGCGAAACCAAATCCGTAACCAAATTGTTCTACAATAACAACAGCGTAAATATAATAGACAGACGACGGATGAAAATGTGCCAGCAAAACAAAACCGATAATCGGTAAATGCATGGCTAAAATCATTGGTAACATCCATTTTGTAAGTCCTTGTTTTGAGATGGCGATTCCGCCTAGAATTCCACCAATAGTAAGGGAAAGAACGCCCAGCGTACCATAAATAAGCCCAACGTCTTTGGTTTCAAGACCCATTCCGCCGGCACTTACAGGATCTACTAAAAACGGATTCAGCATTTTAAGCAACTGAGATTCTCCTAATCGGAATACCAGTATAAAAGCCAAAACCAATCCGATTTGTTTCTTTTTGAAAAACGTAATAAATACATCAGCAAAACTCATATGTACCGTAGTGTTTTCAGTCGTATTTTCTTCTGTTTTAGGAGTAGCAAAAAAGTTATAAACGGTAATAAAAGCCATTAGTAAACCTACAAAAACCATCGTGTAAGACCATGCTTTTGTATTGTCTGTGTATTTATGTTCGAGATAACCTGCCAAAAGAACGATAAGTCCATTTCCGGTCAAGAGTGACAAGCGGTAAAAAGTACTTCTTATTCCTAAGAAAAAAGCCTGCTGTTCCTCTTTTAAAGTCAGAAGATAATACCCGTCAGTCGCAACATCATTAGAAGCTGAAGCAAAGGCTGCTACCCAGAAAATGGCTAAACTTAATACAAAAAAGTTATTGAGTGGAATCGTAAAACCTATAATAACAAAAGCCAGTGCAATAATTAACTGCATGGCCAGAAACCATTTTCTTTTTGTGCCGTGCAAGTCGATAAAAGGACTCCAAAGCGGTTTGATTACCCAGGGCAGATATAAAAAACTCGTGTAAAGGCCGATGTCCTCATTATTGATTCCTAATTTTTTATACATCAAAACCGAAACGGAGATGATTATTGCATAAGGAAATCCGGAAGCAAAGTTCAACAACGGAATCCAAAACCACGGTCTGTTATCTGTTTTCATTAGGCTGAGCAGGTGAATATATTTTAAATGTCTTCTTTAAGTCGATCGTAGTCGGGGTACTTTCGTTCGCAAAATAATCAATAAATGTTACAGCACAAGCTTTATACTGATTCATTTTTTGGGTAAGGATCGAAAATGTAATCGAATCTTTGATTTCGTTAACTCTTATTTTGTCAATAATTTGCGTCGCGTCGCTGGTATTGATTTTCGAAATATGATCTGCTCCGTACACCACCATATAACGAACTTTTGTATTCAGCGGAGATTTGATTGTAAAGGTGTAAAAAGAGCTGTCTTTTGCAAATTCGGTTACCGTTGGAATATCAATAACAATGCGTTTTAAGTTCGGGACTGCCGGCGGCAACGCAGGATATTTATATTGATTTTCTTCGAGCAGACGCACAATATCAAAGTTTTTATTCATAAACCATTTGGCACTGAAATAAGCACTTCCGCCTACTTTTTTGAAACTTCTGGCATAATCAACCTGGGTTGGGATTTCTGATGCAAAGTTCCAGCTTTTATCACTGTCGCCCCTGATTTTATAGGAAGCATGACCGATATAAACAGCCGTATTATTAGAGTTTTCGGCCCACCATTTTACAAGTTTAGAATAAGAAGCTCTCGGATTATTCATACTCCAATACAATTGAGGCATGATATAATCGATCCATTTCTGGTCCATCCATAAAACAGGATCGGCATACAGATCGTCGTAGTTTGCAGTCGATTGCGTTTCTGAACCTTTTGGATCAACAGATTTGTTACGCCAAACCCCAAACGGACTGATTCCGAATTGTACCCATGGTTTGCTCGCTTTTATAGTAGTAGAAATAGAGTGTACAAAGTTACTCACATTGGCACGGCGCCAGTCAGCCAGGCTTAAACCTGATCCGTATTTTTTGAAAGAAGCCGTATCGTTAAATACTTTTCCGGGAACGGCATACGGATAAAAATAATCATCAAAATGAATCGCGTCGATGTCGTATTTATCGACCACCTCTTTTACCACCTTGGTCAGGTGTTCCTGAACTTCAGGCAATGCAGGGTCGTAATATAATTTTCCGCCGTATTCGATCATCCATTCCGGATGTTTGTAGATATCGTGAGTCGGGCTCAGAAGGTTTTTATTTAAATCGAAAGTCGCACGGTACGGGTTCATCCAGGCATGAAATTCAAAACCTCTTAAATGCGCCTGATCAATCATCCAGGCCAAAGCATCGTAAGACGGGGAAGGAGTCACGCCTTCTTTTCCGGTCAGGAATCGTGACCACGGTGCCAGTTCTGAAGGATAAAAAGCATCACCAACACTTCTGATCTGTACAATTACAGCATTAAAATTCAGTTTTTTGTACGTTTCTAAAATCTCCAGGAAATCAGCTTTTTCTTTCTCTACATTGTCAGTGCTGGTTTTGGGCCAGTCAATGTTTACAACGGTCGCAATCCAGACACCTCTAAATTCGTTTTTAGGATGTGTTACTTTTTCCTGCGCATTGGTATTCCATCCGAGGATTACTAAAAATAGGATAGAGAATAGGAGAGACTGATTTTTATGCATTTCAATGTTTTTTAACAAGAACCAAAAATAGTTTTTTTAGCTGATTATAATAAATAATTTAATAATTATAATTTCAACGATATTTATGCAGTTTTCATATAATCTGTTCGCTTTTTATTTTTTTATTTTCCAAGAATTAAACGATTTTCCAAATTATTTTTTAGCCATTGATTAAAATGATTGACACAGATTATTTTTAAATCTGCAAGATCAGCGTGCTATAAAATGATTTTAATTCTTTTATCCCGATAGCTATCGGGAGGGGTAAAAAAACTTTTTTAATCAGGAAAAGAAATCTTACCCATTGTGACAGATGGGATTCCTTTATTGGTACCGAAATTAAAATCTCCGCCTGCTACAGTTTCGTTGGCTAAAAGCGCAAATAAAACCGCTTCTTTGGCATCGCTCAGAATTCCTAATTCGTCACTTTTATAAAACTGACAAGGCAATAATTCCTTCAGCCATCTCACCAGTAACGGATTATTGGTACCGCCGCCCGACATATAAATTTTAAAATCCTCTATTGGAGCCGTTGTATTATTTACCGCAAACCGAATGGCCTCAGCAATAGTCTCCGCGCTAAAACGGGTTAAAGTGGCCAGTAAATCCGGTGCCGAAATAACCGAAAGATTTGTTTTTGAGAGTGCCGCCTGTACAAATTCAGTATTGAATAATTCCTGTCCGATGGTTTTTGGAAAACTTCTTTTGAAAAAATCATGCTCTTTCAACGCTTCTAAAAGCAATTGATTTACAGTTCCCTGCGAGGCAATTTCGGCATCTTTGTCGTAGCTTTTTTCCGGAAAATATTGTTTTACAAAAAGATCGATCAGCGTATTTCCGGTTCCGGTATCAGTAACAAAAGTTTCTTCAGCATTGAGGCTTGTGGGCAGATAGGTAAAATTGGCAATTCCGCCCATGTTGAGCATGATGCGGTTTTCGCCTTTTTGTCCGAACAGCAAATAATCACCATAAACCGCCAAAGGAGCTCCTTCGCCACCAGCCGCCACATGTTTCTGCCTGAAATCCGACAGCGTAATAATTCCGGTTTTTACCGCAATATGATCGCCGTCCCCAATCTGCAAAGTCGCGTTAGGAAATTTCTCCTGCTGATGCAAAAACTTAGGCGCATGCAAAACCGTCTGTCCGTGCGACGCAATTAAATCTACCGCAGTGGCAGGAATATTCCATTTTTTAAGGGCATCGTTGATCATTCCGGCATGCAGGATTCCGATCCATTCGTTGAGTACAACCAAATGCTGAAATTCGATCGTTTTTTTGGCAAACACTTTACGGATTTCGGTTTTTATATCTTCCGAATAATCAATCGTTTCAAATTCCAGAATCGTAACGGCAGTATTTTTGCCGGCTCCCGAGATTTCGCATAAAGCAATATCAAGCCCGTCAAGAGAAGTCCCCGACATTAAACCTATAATTTTTCGGGATTCTTTTTGAGCAATAGTATATAGAGCGCTGATGTTTTTATTCATTTTTAGGATAACTTTTGTTTGGTAGTGCTAAAATCGGAATGTTTTGGAAATAAAGGTAACGAAAATGAAGATTTTTACTGTTTGCTAAATCGGGTATAAATGCGTATTTTCCCCGTACAATTTGTCATTTCGACGAAGGAGAAATCACACTAGCAGAGCACGCACTGTTATGGAATATTGGATGCGATTTCTCCTTCGTCGAAATGACACGATTGAGGAAAAGAAAACTTTTTCTGTAGTGTAGATTAAATTTATTTGTAAGTAAATACTTGGTTTTGGATTAAAAGTATATCTTTGCTGGGCAAAAACACCATATCAAGAAGAAATTCTCGAAACTTTTTTAAAGTTAACATAAACGGACCCACGTTACGTTGAAGGAGCTAGTGATAGCCCTAATCTCACTTCTTGAAGTGTTTTTGCACAACCGATCGTGGGTTTCGTGTATTTTATATTTTCAGATATGCAAAAAGAAAATCAAAAAACATCACATCATGATGTAATGACATCCGTGGCAAACTTCGTTTCAGATCTTTGGTTTGAGGGAGATTTTAAAGAACAGCCTTTGTACCTGCAGGAAATTTTCG
>JBDTNT010000343.1:0-2507 GCA_039933615.1 Flavobacterium sp.
TTTTAGGTGGAGGAATCGTTGGAACTCAAGCTGCAAAAATGGCTGCTGGTTTAGGAGCTCAGGTTACCATCATGGATTTAAGTTTGCCACGTTTACGTCAATTAGACGATATCATGCCGGCTAACGTAAACACAGAAATGTCTAATCATTATAACATTACCAGAGCAATTGCTGATGCGGATTTAATTGTTGGTGCTGTTTTGATTCCAGGAGCAAAAGCACCTCATTTAATTACTCGTGATATGCTAAAATTAATGCGTCCGGGAACTGTTGTTGTTGACGTAGCAGTAGATCAAGGTGGTTGTATCGAAACTTGTACTCCAACAACTCACGAAAATCCAACCTTTATCATTGATGATATTGTTCACTACTGTGTGGCTAATATGCCAGGTGCAGTTCCTTATACATCAACACTTGCTTTAACCAATGCTACTTTACCTTATGCATTACAATTGGCAAACAAAGGATGGGAAAAGGCTTGTGCTGAAAATGAAGAATTGAAAAAAGGATTAAACGTAGCTAATGGAAAAATCCTTTACAAAGGAGTTGCAGAAGCTTGGAATCTTCCTTTTAACGAAGAATTAGTGTTAGCAAACGCATAGGCTGACATTAAAAAGTGCTTACTAAAACACTAAATTTAAAAGGTTTTTCTTAATTGAAAGGCCTTTTTTTATGGTACAAAAAAACCTGCTTTTTGTAAAACAGGTTTTAATATTTTAATTGCATATTATTTCTTCTCATCCAGAACTTCCTGCATAACTTTAGCTTCAGTACCATTAGGAAAAGCAACTTTTATTTTTTGAGCAATTGTTGGTGCAATTTCAGTTATAGCTTTTTTATCATAAGATTCCCCTTTTTTGATATGCCATCCATAAAAAATCGCAGGAACATGTGTGTCATAACTGTAAGGTGTTCCGTGTGATGTTCCTGTAGTCGAATATTCAATATCACCTGGTTTATCAACAATAATCAAATCGCCATTTTGAGTAACATCATAACCTTTTGCCACAAAATTTAAATAGTAATCATTTCCGGAATTAGCCAAAATTTCTTCTTCTGTATAAACTCTTTTAACTTGCGGTTGCGCAATTAAGAATTCTTTAAAAGCTTTCTTGACATTAAGCAGATTTAATCCTTTTTCTTTAATAAGTTCTTTATTGAAGAAAATATTAAAATTAGAATAATTCAGAATTAAATCAACCCCAAAAGTACTAATTGAAAAGTCCTGCATGCTTTTCTTAACCTCATTTGAAGGATAATTATCTACATTATATTTGTGATCTTTTAAGAAGATTACGTTTTCAGCACCAGCATGATCAGCAGTCAGGAAAAGCAAGTAATTATCTTTCCCAACAGTTTTATCAAGATAAATTAAAAAATCAGCGATAGTTTGGTCTAATCTCAAATAAGTATCCTGAAGTTCCATTGAACGAGGCCCCAGTAAATGGCCTACATAGTCAGTAGAAGAAAAACTAACAGTAAGGAAATCGACATTATTATCTTTACCTAAATCCTCTTTCTCAATTGCTTTTTTTGCAAATTCAGCTAACAAATCATTTCCAAATGGAGTTGATCTTAAAATACCAGCATCGTTATTCTCATACATTGTTTTTAGATTGTACGGAAAAACTGGGGTCTCACTGCCATATAATTTTCCTTCATACGGATTATCATCCGGCAGACTCTCGTTATATGTACCAACTGGCTTATACAAATCCCACCCTTTGTTAATATAAGGCAAGTAATGTTTCTCACTATTAAATTGAGTAACCCAATCTGGTAATTTATCACCATAAAAAGTACTTGAAATAAAGGAACCCGTTTTACTATACCAAAATGCCCAATTTGCAAAATGACCGGCAGGTAAAATTGCTCCACGGTCTTTTAAACTAACCCCAATTACTTTTCCGGTAAAATTAGTTGCCATTCTAACTTCATCAGTTATAGTAGTGCATTGAAGATTTTTAGGTGACATTGCTCCTTCGTCAGCTGTACCATCTCCAACGGTAGTGACTGATGCATCATCTGTACAGTATACTTTTTTTCCAAGTGTTCTGCTAAACCATTCATTACCTACAATTCCGTGAGTGGCTGGTGTAGTTCCTGTATAAATAGAAGCATGTCCTGGAGCAGTATAAGTTGGCATATAATTATAATGCATATTTTGAAAAGTATATCCATTATTCATTAATCTTTTAAATCCATTTGGAGAAAAATCATCTGAGAACCGATACAAATATTCCATTTTCATTTGATCAACCACAATACCTACAACTAATTTGGGACGTTGTTGCGCACTTAAATTTGAGAGAACAAATAATGTCAACAATAAAATACATTTTTTCATACTTAAATTAAAATTTGAATACAAAAATACAGATTAGCATCTAAAAAGTCTAATAAGGCAGAAAGTAAAAACTGAAAATTCCTTAATTTAACAGAAATTAGCTTCTTGTTCAATGAGATAGTGAAATGGAAATAACCAAACTTTTATAAAAGCAAAAAAC
>JBDTNT010000344.1:0-4800 GCA_039933615.1 Flavobacterium sp.
AAAACATATCGCCAACGGTAACTAAAAATGATTTAATTTTATTAAAAATAAAATTCTAAATGAACATAGGTGCCATAAAAAATACCAGCTCAAACAAAATCCTGTTCCATGTCATAATATGGGTGTTCTTTATATTGACTTCATTGATTCAATTTTATGAGAGTCCGTTTACAATCAATAATGACTTTTATGTACAGTGGTTTACCGGTATCATTTTGTTTTACCTGAATTATTTTTATTTGGTCCCTGTCTTGCTTTTAGAAAAAAAATACTGGCTTTATTTTGTTTTTGTTTTGGCTCTGATTATCCTTTTTATGATTATAAGGATCAATTATTTTATGCCTGAATTTAGACACACAAGGCCTCTTAGAATGATGCCTCCTCCCGATAGTATAAATTTATATCTAAAAGGTCACAGAGTTCGGGCAGTAATGGCAAAACAGCCTTTGTTTTTTAAGATTGGCCCTTCCCTTTTTTATATTTTGATTATTACCATTAGTGCTATTATCAGGACATTAACTGAATTTTATAACAACCAACAAAACAAATTAATTGCCGAAACCCACAGGACTAATACTGAATTGATTTATTTGCGAAAACAAACCAATCCGCATTTTTTATTCAATTCACTGAACAGTATTTATTCGCTGGCACACAAGAAATCTGATTTGGTCCCTGATGCCATCGTAACATTATCTGAATTAATGCGCTACATGTTGTATGAAACAGATAATCAAACGGTGGCTTTAGAAAAAGAAATCAATTATATTCAAAACTACATAGAATTACAAAAACTCAGACTCAACAACATAGAAGACATTGTGATAAATGTGCATGGTGATACCCGACATAAGTTTATCGAACCTTTGTTGCTGATTTCCTTTGTAGAAAATGCTTTTAAATACGGTACTGATTACAAAGGTGCGGCCCATGTAAAAATCAAAATTTTCATATTAGACAACAATCTTGATTTTTGGATCGAAAATACGATTGAAAATTATGTGAAAGACCCGGAAAATTCAGGGATTGGATTGGTTAATATCCAGAACCGACTGGACTTGCTTTATCCAAATGCACACGAACTTACCATAACCCAGGACAATAAATTCTATCGTATCCATTTGAATTTAAAATTAGACAGCATTCAAACAACAATAAATTAAAACAGCTATGGACAGAAAAAAGTTTATCAGAAATGGTATTTTAGGGATTGCTTCATTAGCAACAGCTGCCAAATTATTAGAGTCTTGTTCTAAAGATGACAATAACAACAATGATGTCAATGCTTCCGATGATGGAGGCTGTACAGTTTCTCCTTCTGAAACCAAAGGCCCATTCCCCATTAAAACACCAAGTCAGTTAGTTTTAGAAAATATCAAATCTGACCGTATTGGAATCGCCCTTCTTATTAATTTAACCATCGAAAACAAAAACAATAACTGTTTACCGCTACAGGATGTTATGGTTGATGTGTGGCATTGCGATAAAGACGGAAACTATTCGGAATACGGAGGAAGTCAAATGCAACAAACCGATTACACAACGGTTCATTTCCTGAGAGGCAGACAAACCACAGATTCTAAAGGCATAGTATCTTTTCTTTCTATTTTCCCAGGATGGTATCAAGGCAGGGCACCACATGTGCATGTTGAAGTTTTAACAGGCAGTGGCTCTTCCTTACTGGTAACGCAAATTGCATTTCCTGAAAATGTTTCGAGTGAGGTGTATACAAGTACAAATTATGCTGCTCATGGCCAGGCCGACACATCAAATACAAGAGATAATGTTTTTTCCGATAGTTTAGTAAATGAATTAGCCACACTAACCGGCAATATAACTGATGGTTATACATTAAGCAAAACCATTACTGTAAACGGGTAATTTAAGCCATACACGGTATTTTATGAAAACTTTAAAACTTATTTTAATGGTTTGCAACTACTTTTGAGCACCAAAACAAATTTAAGAATTCTAATTTCCAACAGATGAAATGTGTAATTATAGACGATGAACCGTTAGCGGTTGAATTATTAGAAGATTTTGTCAGAAAGATAGATTCCCTCGAATTGCTTACAACATTCAATAATGCCATCGATGCTGTTTCTTTTATTAATCAGAACAATGTCGATTTGATCTTTCTGGACATTCAGATGCCGCATTTCTCCGGAATTGAATTCCTGAATACGATTGAAAAAAAACCTCTGATTATTTTTACAACTGCTTATTCTGATTATGCTGTTGAAGGTTTCAACCTTGGGGCTGTCGATTATTTAGTAAAACCAATCCCTTTTCACCGTTTTTTAAAATCAGTCGTCAGAGCGCAACAGATTTTAAATCCGAGTGCTGCAATTCAGACGATTTCTGAAACCACCACAGCGCCAGAATTAGAACAGGATTTTATGTTTGTCAGAGCTGAATATGAAAATGTAAAAATGAATTTTTCAGATATTTTATTTATTGAAGGGCTGAAAGATTATGTAAAAATCTATACCACAGACAATAAATTTACTTTGACATTAATCAGTTTAATAAAATTGGAAAATTTACTTTCCAGCAAAGGATTTTCAAGAATTCACAGGTCTTATATTATCAATATAAAACACGTGAAATCAATTCAAAAAAATAAAGTTTTGATTAGCGATAAAAGAATTCCGATTAGTGAAAGCTACAAAAATGCTTTCTTTGAGAAAATCAATTTATAAATTATTCTTCGTTTTTAAACCAGCCCGAATACATTACATAATTGTTCGAAATACGTTCGATTTCTCCCGCGAAATCAGACTGATCAATATCTTTTACCTTTTTTGCCGGAACACCTGCATAAATACTTCCAGAAGCTACCACCGTATTTTGTGTTAAAACGGCTCCGGCTGCGACAATAGAATTGCTTTCTATTATACAATTATCCATTACAATTGCTCCCATTCCGATTAAGACATTGTCATGAATCGTACAGCCGTGAACAATGGCATTATGTCCTATTGAAACATTATTACCTATAATAGTCGGATGCTTTTGGTAAGTACAATGAATTATGGCACCATCCTGAATATTGACTTTATTTCCTATTTTAATGAAGTGCACATCACCTCGTATCACCGCATTAAACCAAACGCTGCAGGAATCTCCAAAAGTAACATCTCCAACAATAGTTGCATTCTCGGCCACATAACAATCCTCAGGAATTGATGGTGATTTTCCGTTTACAGATTTAATTAACATAATAAAAGATTTTAATTAATAGCCGGACAATTACAATCGTAACGCTCCTTTGCACAAAACAAGTTAATTCCTAAAGTAATCTGATGATACCCGCCGGTATCAAATTTCACATCTCCTGTAACTTGAGAATAAGTGTAGGCAAACATGAAGTTTTTATAATTTACACCTATAATAGGTGTAATATATTGTAATTTCTGAGAAGCGATTCCACTTCCGGCACTATATTGTGCCCCGTCAAAAGTTCTTCTGTACGATAATGCAGCCCATAAACTTCCAAAATCCATATTTTTATAGGCTTTTAAGTTTACATCTATTGCTTTTTCTTTGGTTTTATCAAATAACTGAAACAAAACAGATGGCTCCCAGGTAATACTTTCTCTTTTTCCGAAAACATATCCAGCACTAAGAAGATATTTTCTTAAATTATCACTTTCATAATCCGTATATAATTCCCTTCTGCTTTCTAAAACCCCCTGAACAGTAGCATGGGCATAAAAATTCAGGTAATTATAGGAAGCTCCGAAATCAACATTAAAATAAGAATCTTTCTGAATTGATCCAAAAACAATTGGATCAAAAGTCACTCCAAATTGAGTTTCGTCCAGCTGACTTTGAATAACGCCCCCGCTGATACCAAAAGAAAGCTGATTCAAATCTACTTCATCCCGCGAAAACATAATATGGTGCGCGTAAGTAAGCTTAAATCCTTTTTGAGAATGGTATCCGTTTTTATCGTTAAAGACAATAATTCCGGCTCCGGAACGCTCTCCTATTCTTCCATTAAAACTTAACGTCTGGAGAGATGGTGCATCTTCCTGACCAAACCATTGCTTTCTGGCAGTCAGTCGTATTTTTGCACAATTGGCAGCTCCGGCCATTGATGGGTGAATTAAATAATAATTATCTGATAAATAGTCTGAGTAAACAGGAATGCCTTCTTGTGAATAAGAATAAAAAGAGGTAAGCAAAAAAATAAATAAAACCCTGATTCTAAATTCCATAAAGGCAATTTTGTTTGAATATACTTTTGACTCTTCTATTTTAATACGATTAATTTGAAAAGAGTCTTAATTATTTTATTAAAAAATCAAATATAGGTATTAGTAGAAAATAACTTTACTAAATTTGTGCAAAATTACAAATCATGACAAAAATCACTATAAAAGAAACTCAAAATCCAACTATCCTAAAGTTCGAGTTTGAAGATTTCATTACCAAAAATCAAAATTTTGAGTTTAAAAATATCGATGAAGCCCAGGCATCGCCTTTAGCACAACAATTATTTTATCTTCCGTTTGTAAAAACAGTATATATTTCAGGGAATTTTATTGCTATTGAAAGATATAGTATTGTAGAATGGGATGATGTAAAAGATGCAGTTGCTGAACAAATTGAATCCTATGTAGAAAAAGGTGGCGTGATTATAAAAATCGATGAAAATCAGCCTAAAAAGCAACCTATTACGGTTTATGGAGAAACAACTCCAAATCCTGCTGCTTTAAAATTTGTTGTTAGCAGAATGTTGACTAAAAATGCTGTTGAATATAAAAATATTGATCAGACTGCTTCTTCTCCATT
>JBDTNT010000345.1:0-10477 GCA_039933615.1 Flavobacterium sp.
TTCTTCGGTGTCTTCATGACGATTCGGCACCAGCATTCCAAAAGGATAGTAATCTAATAGTAGCTAAACCCAATAAACTAAAGAACTCAACCAATAATAAAACAGACTAAAAACTACACTAAAAGGCCATTTTCAGCTTTTCAAAGATAAAAAAATAATCAAAATGAAACGGGATTTCAACAGTATCTTCTATAGGATTTCAATCCAGATTTCGTAACATATCTTTATCATTAAAAAACCTACAATAATTATTTGTAAAAGAATTTTAAAAGTTTATCTTGCCCCAGTTTTATTAAAAAAAATACCACATTGAAAACAAGAGTATTACCCGGCTTTTTATTGTTTTTTTTTAGTTTGTTTCTGGTTGCTTTTTCAGATCCTTATGCTATCAAACGTATTTCTGATGCGAATTTCAGATATGAATTTTACACTACCGATAAAAAAATAAAAATAAAAGACCATAAAGTATACTTTTGGTTTAAGGGCGGTGCGATTCACAGCGCTGAATCCGGAATTGCCGGAACGCTCCTTGACGACAAGTTTGTAAAAATGTACCACAGCAACCAATTGGCGGAGCAGGGTCAGTTTAAGGAAGGCTTAAAAGTGGGCTTATGGAAAAGCTGGCATACCAACGGTGTAATCGAATCTACCCTAAACTGGAAAAAAGGACTGAGATCTGGCTACTATTTGCGTTATGACGAAAAAGGTGTCCTTGCAGAAAGCGGAAAATACAGCAAAGGCCTCAAAACCGGAAAATGGATTGATTTCGAAAAGAAAGATACGCTTGTGTACAAAAAAGGAACTGTTGTCCTTAAAAAACAAAAAATCTCAAAATCCCAGGAATACAAACTAAAAGAAGAACAGACCAAACTGGAAGTGTCCAAAAAACAGGCACAGGATCTGGAAAGTACTTCTGACCTGAATACACTTGCTTCTTATAAAACGGCTGCAAAAGAAAAAGAGAAAGCAGAAAAAGAACAGCAGCAAAAAGACAGAGAAAAAGAAAAGGCCGCTGAAAAACAAAAGAGAGCAGCAGGTAAGGCTTCGAAGAAAGACTCTAAAACCACTACATTCTTTAAAAATATATTTACAAAAAAGCAATAGACTAATGGTTAAGGCTCATAGTTTGTTGTACGCCATTTACATTTGTTTGATTGTATCGATCATCTGCGGTGCGCTTTTGTATTTTGCCAATTTGTACAATCAGCTTAATTTATATTACAACCTGCAGGAAGAATTATACATTCAGAACCAGTCGGTTGTTAATTTTGCTTTGGGGAATAAAACCCTTCCGGAAGAAATTCAAAAAGACGAAAACTCCGGTATCGAAGGAAATTACAAAACCAAATCATACGGCCTGCTTACGCTGCTGCTGGCAGAATCAGCTGTTGGAAATGACACGGTGACCTCAGCGCATTTTGTCGGCAGTTTCAATACCGATAAAACGGCTATCTACCTGACCAACATCTCTAAATCCCTTTCTTATTCCGGTATCCTAAAATTAACGGGGGACAGCCGGCTGCCTTCCACTTTTATTGAGACTTCGTATATTACCAGCGGCCTGAACAAAATCACGAATAAGGGCAAAGTCACTGTTTCGGATATGAAGCTGCCTGAGATAAATCCGGATTTTAAGAAAATATTCGAGCATACAGCAGGCCACAGGACCACTTTAAAAGAGGTCGAGAGACCAAAAGATTCTTTGTATTACAATTCTTTTCTAAACGAAACCAAAGACATTTATGTGGGCTCCAGATTGTCGAATGTAATATTCAAAGGTAATTTTATACTCCGGTCGAAAGATTCCATCCGGATTCAGAAAAATGCAGTGCTGGAAGATGTAATTATCATCGCACCGAAAATAACCTTCGAAGCCGGTTTTAAAGGAACCGTTCAGGCGTTTGCTACAAAAGGAATTGAACTGGAAGAAAAGGTCGTTTTAAATTACCCCTCCGTAATTTGTGTTTACAGTGAAAATGAGGAAGAGAGCAAAATAAAAATAAAGAAAGAAAGCACGATAAGCGGCGCTGTTGTTTTATTTGGCAATTCCATAGAAACCTTAGACAAACACAGCATGGAGATAGCCGAAGAAGGATTGATCTTTGGAGACCTTTACTGTACCGGAAAGTTATTTTTAAGGAGTACCGTTTACGGCTCTGTTTACACCAATCGGTTTTTTATAAAAACCGGGGCTACCACTTACGACAATACGATTGCTGATATTGAAATCAATGCAGAGAAACGACCGGAATATTTTATTTCGATCCCATTATTCACTACTCAAAAAACCAACTATGGTATTCTTAAAAAAGTATTATAGTCTAAAAGCAAACTCCATATTGGAGTCGGTTATTGCTTTGACGATCATTTCGATTTGTCTGTATTTTGCTATTTTGATTTTTGCTTCTGTTTTCACACCCCGAACATCAGCTAAGTTTTACAGCACTCAAAATAAGGTCAATGAATTGTTTTTTTTATCACAATTAAAAAATGACTCTTTACAAAATGAAAGTCAGGACGAAAATCTGGAGATCGAAGAAGAAATCATAAACGACCAGTTAAAAAAAATATCTGTACACTATAAAGACAGCTCGCAGTTTAAGTTTGAAAAAAGTTTTTATGTCGAAAACAATCCATAGTCACACCCATTCGGTTCCGGCGTTTTCGATTATAGAAACGCTTGTGGGAATGGCCATTACAGCTATTATCATGGGAATCCTCTTTGTAATATTCTCTATTGTGACAGAGAGAATGTTTGACTTTAAAAATCAAAACCAGCTGGTCAACGATTTAAACCGATTGACCTACAGCCTTAACAAAGACATTTTTGAAAAAGAAAAAATGAACAGGATTGACAATGAATTGTCTTTTAAAGGATATGCCGGAGAACAGGTCCATTATAATTTTCAGGAAGAGTATACGATTCGGACCCATGAAACTTTTATTGACACCTTTAAGATTAAATTAAAAGAGCTTGTTATTGATACTGTAAAAAGCAAATCAAAGCAATTGATTTTTCTGAAACTGAAACTAAGGGTAGAAATCAACGAAAAGGAATCTTCTTTAAATTTCTACAAAAGAGTGTATGCAAATGAGTTATTACAAAAAACACCCAAACAATGAGTCTTGATTTAAGTACATATAAAGCACCAAAAGCTCAAAAAACGGATTTTAAATTACCATCAGGTTCCGGGTCATTTCAATTCTCGAAAAAGCTTTCGGACAAGAAAAAGGAAATCTTTTACAGGGAATTGGGAATGCTGCTCAAATCGGGTGTTGACTTTAAAAAAGCACTTGAAATCCTGAGCAATCAGTCCAGTAACAATTTTGAGAAAGAAATCATACTACAGATCAAGGACAAAGTTATTGAAGGCAGAAGTATTTACGAATCGATGCGGGAAACGAATCAGTTTTCGGCTTACGAATATTACAGTATTCAGATTGGTGAGGAGACCAGAAAACTGGAAGAAGTCCTGGCCGAACTGCAAAAATACTTCAATCGTAAAATCCAGATGAAAAGACAGATTGTATCTGTTATGACCTATCCTACAATTGTCATGCTCGTAACCGTCCTGGTCCTCTATTTTATGTTGAATAAAGTGGTTCCGATGTTTAGTTCCGTATTCAAACAATTTGGAAGCGAGTTACCCAAAAGCACGCAGGTGATTATAAAAATATCAAATCATTCCGGAGCGATTTTTACGGTAATTTTTGGAATCATCATTGGATTGATCATCATGCATGCGCTGCTGAAGGAGAAAGATTTTTACAGGGCCGTTACGACAAAAATGATTTTGAGAATTCCCTATTTTGGAAACCTCATCAGGAAAATTTACATCTCCCGTTTTTGTCAGGCAATGAATTTACTGATTACTTCTAAAACGACTTTAATAAATTCGCTGTCACTAACGGCAAAAATGATTGGCTTCTATCCTATCGAAATGGCCATTCACGAAATCAAAGACGATATCACACGCGGAGCCTCTTTAAATGAAAGTTTAAAAAAGCATGATGTGTTTGAAAATAAAATGGTTTCGATGGTCGAAGTAGCCGAACAGGTCAACCAGCTGGAGACTATGTTTGAGCGGCTTACGGAACAGTACAATGAAGAAATAAGCCATCAGACAAAAATGATCGGAGTCATCCTGGAGCCCATGATTATCATTGTTATCGGGGTGATTGTCGGGGTGATTATGGTGTCGATGTACGCCCCAATGTTTGATTTGAGTAAAATTATAAATAAATAGTAATAGTTTCGTTACAATTTGTATTTTTGCCGCCAAAGTATTAACATATTTTAATAAATAAATGCATACAAATGTTAAAAAGGATTAAAAAATTATTAAAAAATAGTAAAAAAGCTACAATTAAAGCATATTCGTTAACAGAAATTTTAATTGTATTATGCATTATCGGAATCTTATTACTGATGGTTTTACCCAACCAGACTTCTGTAATTGGTCAGGCAAAAGCCATTGAGGCACAAGCGATGCTTAATCAGGTTTACGGACTACAGAAAAGTCATTTTTACAGACATTCAAAATACTCAAACAGCTTAGAAGAATTAGGTTTTGAACAGGAGCAGACGGTCGACGAAGGCGGACAGGCGGTGTACAAAATTGAAATTATCGAAGCATCCAATGATTCTTTTGTTGCCAGGGCGACTGCCACCTCCGATTTAGATGGTGACGGCAGTTTTAATACCTGGGAAATTGACAGTAAGAAAATGTTAACTGAAGTAACAAAAGAATAAATTTGGAAACACCTTTACTTTTTTTATTATCGGCTTTATTATTTGTGTTTTTCCAGGACTGGAAATACAGGCGTATTCACGTGGTTTTACCATTTGTTATTTTCCTGTTTTCCTTATATCTGATTTATTTAAAATCTCCGTCCTTTAAAAACATCCTTTTAAACACCGCTTTTTTTCTGATTACCTTAAGCATACTTGTACTTTATATGAGTATAAAAAACAAGCAGTTTCTAAACCCGTTTACCCATTATTTTGGATTGGGTGATTTGCTTTTTTATATTGCTGTCACTCCTCTTTTTATACTTCCTAATTTTATTCTGTTTTTTATACTTTCTATGGTTTTTGCCCTTGTTTTACAAATCGTATTCAAGAAAGTTATTACAGAGAATACCGTTCCTCTGGCAGGTTTTTCGGCACTGTTTTTATTTATTGTTCTGATAAAGGATTATTTGTCTTTCTATCAAAAATTTACACTGATATAAAGTATGCAGGATATAGTAGTTCACTCCGAAAATCAGCATATCGTATCAGGCGATCTTGCCAACCAATACCGAATATTACCCAAATCAGTTTCAGGGGACACATTAGAATTATATGTAGATGAATCTTATAATAATGGCGATGCAAAAGAAGAACTGGAACTTTTTTTAGGTAAAACTATTATTTTCAGTCCGATTGAATCTTATGAGATTGAAAAAGCACTTTCTATTTATTACAGAAAAGAAAGGGTTACGAACTCCAATAAATCTTTAAATTTTGATAAAGGAGATTTCCTTGAAAGTTTACTGGAAGAAGCAAAATCCCTTAAATGCAGTGATATTCATTTTGAAGTGTATGAGAATTCCGCCAGGATTCGATTCAGGATTGACGGGCAATTAATCGAACGTTATAAAGTAGAACGCGAAAATTATCTGGAGCTGGTAAACAAAATCAAGATAAAAGCAAAACTTAATATTACCGAAAAAAGGTTACCACAGGACGGAAGGATAACGAATGATTCTTTTGACATCAGGGTTTCCATTTTACCGACCTTGTTTGGCGAAAAGATCGTAATGCGTTTATTAGGTCAGGATGCGTCCAATATTGATTTAAGCACTCTTGGACTTCAGGAAGAAGAACTGGAACATTATCTGGAAGCTGTAAAAAAGCCAAACGGGATTATTTTAATAAGCGGTCCGACGGGTTCCGGAAAAACAACCACACTCTACGCGACACTGAGATTGCTAAATGATAGCCGTAGAAATATAGTTACGGTAGAAGATCCTATCGAATATACTTTAAAAGGAATCAATCAGGTACAGTTAAAAGAAGATATTGGTTTAACTTTTTCTTCAGCCTTAAAATCCTTTTTAAGACAGGATCCGGATGTAATCATGTTAGGGGAAATCAGGGATTCCGAAACGGCGTTAATGGCCATCAGAGCCTCATTAACCGGGCATTTGGTATTATCAACGATCCATACCAATTCGGCTATAGGAACCATTTCGAGATTAATCGATATGGGGGTTCCCTCCTATCTGATTGCAGAAACCTTAAACCTTTCTGTAGCACAACGCCTGATCCGGAAACTTTGCAGCCACTGTAAAAAAGAAGTCCCTTGTACGAAAAAGGATTTCCCGATGAATTATAAGTTTCCTTATGAGATTTCAACGTATTACAAATCTGTGGGCTGCAACCAGTGTTTCCATACGGGATACAAAGGGAGAACTGCTATTTATGAAGTACTGACCATTGATTCCGCAATTACCGAAGCCATAAAAAACAACACCGTTACCAAATTATTCAGTAACGACGAAAATTATAAATCACTATCAGAAAAAGCTTTTGATATTTTAGCCGAAGGAGAAACGGCTTTAGAAGAAATATATTCTATTTTAATTAACTTATAAATAAATGTTTAAAAAATTAGGTTACATAATTATGGTACTGTTTTTTACAAATAGTATTATTGCGCAGCAGGACATCAACGAATTAAGCAAGAAACTTGATGACCTTTCGATACAAAAAAAGGGACTTAATGAAGCTATTAAAATAGACGTTTCAGGATTAACATTACACGATTTCATTTCTTCGATTGCAGAAGAACATCAGTTAAATATTGATGTTGATACGGAATTAAACCAGCCTGTATCCAACAACTTTTTTGATGTGACGGTAAAAGATGTATTCATTCATCTGGTGCAGAAATATGACCTGGAAGTGACTTTTACAAACAATATCATTATTTTCAAAAAAAGGAAAGCTGTAACTATTGTAGAAAAAAAAGCCCCAAAGGTTATTGATGTAAGCTACAACTCCCAAAATGATTTTTTATCGGTTAAATTAGAAAACGACACCTTATCTAGTGTTGCAAAAGCAATTATTGATAAATCCGGCAAAAATTTAGTACTGTCTCCGGAAGTAAAAAACCTGCGTATTTCTGCCTATATCCTAAACCGTCCGTTTGATCAGGTCATCGAAATGATGTCTAAGTCGAATGATCTCGTGGCGACCAAAGACGAAAACGGTTTTTACTTTATAGAGAAAAACAAAGACGGAGCAGTTTCCTTAAACAGTACGGCACAAAAAGCAAAACAGGCGAAATCGAGTGCCGGAGTTCCCGGTTATTATGAGGTAACGGTAAACAAAAACGGGCTATTGTCTGTGAAGGCCTACATTGCCGATGCTTCCGACTTATTGACAGAAGCAGCAGAAAAACTACACGTTAATTATTTTATGTACAACAAACCGGAAAATGAAAAGACGACACTTTCTGCCGATAACATAACTTTTGATGAATTGTTATTTCATATCTTCAAAGGGAAAAAATATACGTATAAGAAACAGGACAATCTTTACATAATCGGAGAAGAAGGCTCAGAAGGATTAAGGGCTACCGAAATAATTCAATTGGAAAACAGATCGATTGAACTCGTTCTTGCTTCTCTGCCAAAAGTATTTTCTGAAAAACTGGAAATCAAAGAATTCGTCGAATTAAATGGTCTGGTTGCTTCAGGATCTAAATCGATTCTTGAAGAACTAAAAATCTATATCAGACAAATTGATAAAGTGGTACCAATGGTACAGATTGAAGTTATAATTGTCCAGTACAACAAATCCCATGATGTTCAGACCGGGATGAAAGCCGGCCTTGATAAAATAAACAAACAGGTAACGGGAGGAACCTTATTTCCTTCGACTGATGTAACGGTGAATTCAACTTCCGTTAATAGTTTAATTGAAGCCTTTAATGGTTTTGGCATATTTAAACTCGGAAAAGTAACCGAAGCTTTCTACCTGAATCTGAAATTACTGGAAAACAACTCTATTGTAAAAGTAGAATCTACTCCAAAAATTGCTACCATCAGCGGTCACGAAGCAAAATTATCTATTGGGGAAACGAGCTATTATTTTGAACAAAGCAACCGATTGATAAACAGTAATATTGGAAATGACATCTTAAATTCAGGAACCTGGAAATCTACAGATGCCAATTTGAGCCTTTCCATAAAACCTTTTGTTTCTATAGATGAGAATGTAACGCTTACTATTGTGGTCGAAAAAAGTTCTTTCCTTGGAAGGGCCGGAGAAACTGCTCCTCCCGGAAAAGCAACACAAAAATTTGAATCCCTGGTGCGTGTCAAAAATGGCGAAATGATCTTATTGGGAGGCCTTGATGAATTGAAAAAAGAAGATGCCGGTTCAGGAACGCCTTTATTATCCAGAATCCCAATTATTAAATGGTTTTTCAGCAGTAGAAAAAAAGCAAAGACCAATTCAAAATTGCACATTTTTATTAAACCAACAGTGGTATATTAATGATTACATTTTTATCTAAAATAATAAAGCTAAACAACTTACATGTAATTGGAGTCCTCAAAAAAGAGGATGAGGAAAGTTACCATGTGCTTACTGTTAAGAGAAAAGGAAACAAAATAGATATTGTAAGCAGTGCTTCTTTTGATACTTTCGAAAAAATGGTCCAGAACATCGATCTTAAGATTCCGGTGCTTCTGGCTGTGGATGGAAAAGGGATTTTAAATAAAGAAATAGATTTTAATACTGAAAGTGATGTCAACTGGTACAAAAACATTGATTTTGAATCTATTTATCATACCAGCATACTTGGATCCAGCAGCAATTTTATTAGTTTTTGCAGAAAGAACATCATAAGTGAGATAACAGATAAGTTCCTTAAAAAAGGTTTTCAGGTAGCGGATATTTATATCGGTTCCTTTCTGGCCGCACTACTGTATGATGCCGTGAAAAAGGACACTTTAAGCTCCAATGATTTACGTTTGGAATTTGAAAACGGAAAGCTTTATCAGTTTACAAAGCAGGCAGAACCCGTAAAAAAAGAAGAATACACGATTGGAAAAGACGTAATTTCAAATCAGTTCCTTCCGCTGTACGGAATTATTGTTCACTTTTTTATTCAGCAGAAAGAAGTTTCCAAAACAATAAATGAAACTTTAAGCACGGAGGAAATTATTTATAAAAAAGCATTCAACATGCTTGGAATTACAATGCTCGCCGGTTTTTTATCAAGCCTTCTCCTGAGTTATCTGCTGATACAGTATTATGGTTCTAAAAATGCCGAACTGAACCTTCAGAATGTATATTCAAGTCAGTCTTACCAATTGATCCTTGACCTGGAAAAGCAAAAAGAAAACAAACAGCAATTACTCAGTGAGTCCGGTTTTTTATCGTCTAAGTTTCTTTCTTTTTACAGCTATGAGATCATTAAGGGAATGCCGGGAGATATCTCTTTAACAAATCTGAATATCATTCCGATCAGCAAAGAAGTAAAAGCCACCCAGAAAATAAGTTTTGAGGCAAAATCAATCTTAATTAAGGGAGAGACTTTTAATGAAACGTCCTTTAACAACTGGATGGAAAAATTAAAAAAAATGAACTGGCTTAAGAATTTCGAAATTATCAGCTTCAAAAAAGACAAGAAAAATAAATCTCAATTTGAAATAAAAATCACCATAAAAGATGTTTGAGAAATATTCCTATAAAAAGAAATTTACGGTACTGGCAATAGTCTTTGTTATGCTTCTGATTACGGCCTATAAAAGATCCTTTCATACTTTATTCCAGGTGATACAGGAATACAGGACATTATCTGAGAAGACGAATGAGATCAATAAAAAAGCGAATAATACAGATGGGTTAACGAAAGAAATTAAGTATCTGGATCGTGTAATCGGAAAAGAAGGGATCACAAAAGAGATGGTGCAGCAGGGAATCATAAGTTTTGCTTCTACAGAAAACCCTAAAGTCTCTATTAATGATTTACAGCCAACCCATGTTTTTTCTGATGAGAATTACCGGATTATCAGCAACCAGCTTGATGTGACCGGAAATTGCAACCAGCTGCTGGCTTTAGGATATGATTTCGAAAAAAAGTTCGATTTTTCAAGAATGGTCAGCATGAATTTTTACACGACCAAAAAAAACAACACCTCTGAAGTTTTACATTTAAAAATGATTTTTCAAAATTATGAAAACAATAAATAAAATTATACCGTTTCTTCTCGTTCTCCTGCTAGTAGTATCCTGCGAAGATGTTTTTGAAGAAGACATTTCAGATGATATCATAGAAGTGGTATCGCCAAAAGATGATACTACAATTGAAAGTAATGTAGTTAATTTTCAATGGAATGATCTTGACGGAGCCAAAAAATACCGCTTGCAGGTATTGGATGTAAACGAAACGATTGTGGTAGACTCTCTGGTAAC
>JBDTNT010000346.1:0-17238 GCA_039933615.1 Flavobacterium sp.
TCGTTTTCAAAAAAGGTACAGTTGGTATCGTTTCTAAATCAGGAACTTTAACTTACGAAGCTGCTGATCAGGTTGTAAAACAAGGTCTTGGAATTACTACAGCTATCGGTATTGGTGGAGATCCAATTATTGGAACTACTACTAAAGAAGCTGTTGAATTATTAATGAACGATCCTGAAACTGAAATTATCATCATGATTGGTGAAATTGGAGGTCAATTAGAAGCTGATGCTGCTAAATGGGTAAGAGCTGATGGTAACCGTAAACCGGTTGTTGGTTTTATTGCCGGAGAAACTGCTCCTGCTGGTAGAACAATGGGTCACGCTGGTGCTATTGTTGGAGGTTCTGACGATACAGCTGCTGCTAAAAAACAAATTATGAGAGACAACGGAATTCACGTTGTTGATTCACCAGCTGAAATTGGTAAAAAAGTAAAAGAAGTTTTAGGTTAATAACCAATACTTTAAAAATATAATAGTCAAATTGCCTCACGATTTAGTGGGGCATTTTGTTTAAATAAAAATGTATGTACAAAGAATTAGAAAAGTTTACAGTAAAAGGAAATTTTACTTTTACACCAAATGATAGTTTAGAAGAAGTTTGCAACGCTCCGGAGACCGGAAGTGGCGTTTTTGTTGTTTATGCTGTCTCAGGTGATGAGCAGGAATTGGTTATGGTGGCATCAACAGGAACCGTTCAAAACGACGGAACTCTAAAGATTAAAAATGGTGGTTTATATGATAAAATTGTAAACGGTCACCAATTTGCCAAAACAGGAAGAAAATATTCCTGGCCGGCACAAATGAAATTAGAAAATATTGACAGATTAGAAGTTTCATGGTACGAAACATTCAATGCTGATGTAAAGTTAATCCCAACCACTATTGAAGGTAAGATTTTACAAAATTTCTTAGATGAAAATAGTACTCTGCCAAGATGGAATGTAGCTTTCTAAGCAATCTGTTTTTAATTGATACAAGCCTTACTTTAAAAAGAGTAAGGCTTTTTTTGTTTTGTTATATTTATAAATTATAAAAATAAATTCATTTTAATGGAATATGAAGGTTTGACTATTTCGAAGATTGGAATACGGGAAAATATTATAATAATGAAAGATATCAAATGCGATGAAACATTATTCCTGAAAAGTTTAAAACAAAATTCAGCAGATATATCTAATTAAATTATCAAAAGCAATATGAGCTTTTAAGTAAAGTAAAATCCCACAAATCAAAATAAAATGTTAAAATAAAAATTTAGTATAAAAGCAGTAAATGCTCAATAAAATCAAACAAAAGAGACAGTTTTCTATTATTAGGAAACTGTCTCTTTTTTGTAAAATAATTGTTTTTAAATAATTGCTTTTATATATTTATCGCACAAAGCTAAAGGATAATGTTAAAATAATATTTTCTTTATATTAAATAAAAACCCCGTATTTAATAATTCTACGCCAAAACAATTATGAAAACCAAAACACTGCAAAATACTTTTGATGATATTACGCTTTGGGCCAGCCTGAAAGGTGGTGATGAAAAATCTTTTTCCATCTTATTTGAAAAGTATTACAAGGATCTGGTTAGTTACGGTAATTCACTTTCGCCATATGAAGAGAAAGTACAGGATTGTGTACAGGATGTATTTACTGATATTTGGATTTATAGAAATACACTGCAAAGTTCTGTCGTTGTAAAAGCTTACTTATTATCAAGTGTCCGTAAGAGAATTGCACGTTTGTACCAAAGAGATCATATTTTTCGTAAAGCAGCAAGTACAGATTCTATTGCCTTTCTTTTAGAATTTTCTGTAGAACACGATCTTATAGATGATGATTATGCCACAAAAGAAAAAATAGCTCATTTAAATAATTTATTGAATAATTTACCGGCCAGGCAAAAAGAAGCCTTATATCTTAGATATCATCAAGGTCTTACAGTGGACCAAATCGCCGAAATGCTGGAAGTAAATTATCAGTCGGCAAGTAATTTATTATACCGTGGTTTGCTTACTCTTCGTAAAGAATGGAAAGGTGCTTTTTCTATAATTGCACTATTATCTTCAGGTACTTTTTAATTTTATTTAAAAAAAAATAAAAAAAATCACAATTTGGTGAGTATATAATAAGAGTACTGTCCTCTATGTTTTTGTAACCTCAATTTATAGATGCAAAAACGTAATACATATACCGAAATTGAAGATTTTTTATCTGATGAATCATTCCAGTCATGGATCTTATCTAAGATAGATGAGGAGGGTTGGGAAGAATGGACTCTAGAAAATCAACAACGTGCGAAACTGGTTGAAGATGCAAGATTAATATTGCTTGCAATGAAAGTACCGGATTCAGAACTGTCCTCTTCGGATATTCACAGAGCGTTACAAAATACCTGGAGCAAAATCGAAAACAGAGAAAATCAAATCAGTTTTAGTCAAAACACGAAACGAATATTTCTTAAAAAATACTTTCTTTCCGGAGTTGCGGCAACATTGTTTTTTTGTTTAATTGCGGCTTGGTATTATAAAAGTACTTTTAATACAGTTCATGAAATTGTTACCTACAATGAACTTATTGATAAAAATAGTGAAGGATTGGTAGAGCAGACCAATAATTCTAATAAACCGCAAATCATCACATTATCTGATGGAAGTTCGGTTTTATTACAACCCAATAGTAAATTAAGTTACCCTAAAATCTTTACCGGAAACGAAAGAAAGGTGTATTTGTCCGGCGAAGGTTTCTTTGAAATTAGTAAAAATCCTAAAAAGCCTTTTTTCGTTTATGCAAACGAAATTGTGACAAAAGTTGTAGGAACCAGTTTTAGAGTTAAAGCTTATTCTGATCAGCCTGATGTTGAAGTTCTTGTTCGCACCGGTAAAGTTAAGGTAAAATCCAATGAGTTAGTCTCGTCTTCGGATCGGGAAGTAATTTTGCTTCCTAATCAGGCATTGCGTTTTTTAAGACGTGACTTAACTTTTAACAAAATTACCAATATCACCCAGGATGCAGCATTGGCCAGTAGTGTTGGGAATATTGAACAATTGAGTTTTGAGTTTACTGATATCCCTGTTTCTCAAATCTTTGAAACAATACAACAGGCTTATTTAATTGATATTGATTATCCACATGAAAAATTAAAGGATTGTCATCTTACTACTTCACTAAGTGATCAGCCACTAACGGAAAAGCTAAAAATTGTCTGCAGAAGTATTGGGAATAATACCAGTTTTGAGATGAATGGGAATCAAATTATTATAACATCAGAGGGATGTGATTAATCTTTTTTGAGATTAGTTAGGCATTCAGTCCCTGTTGTTCTTATTAGATATTTTTAAGGGTAAAATCTTATAATTTTTAAAATAGATATACTGAATTTCTTTAAAATAACAAGAGTTTATACAGATCGAAAAGCCAAAATAAATAATTCAAAAATAAAATAAACGCCTATGTGAATTTAAAATGCAAAAAAAAAGTGCCGAAATGCTGTAACATTTTCGACACTTCAATAAAGTTGAATTTCTTTCTGTAAAAAGGAATTCAGTCGTTTCTTAAAAATACGCTCTAAACAGTATTAATCAAAACAAACCAAAATTATGAAAAAACCAGTTGTTAAACAACGATTACTCCATCGAATCATGAAAATAACACTATTTCAGTTTGTCTTAGCACTTGTGTTTTCAAGTGTCGCTATGGCAAACGATGTAAATGGACAAAAAAAATTAGATACCAAAGTTACAATTACAGTTGAAAATTTAACTTTGGACAACGCATTATCTAAACTTTCGAAATCTGCACATGTAAAGTTTTCTTATAATTCAAGAATAGCTCAGTTGAACCAGAAAGTGAGCATTGAAGCTAATAATGAAACTTTATCAGATATTCTATCCAGGATTTTGGAACCATTGAGTATTTCATATGCTGAAATCAGTAATCAGATTGTGCTGCAAAAAAGCAGTAAAAACCTGTTTTCAAATTCAGAAAATACAACTTCATTATTTGAAACTTTAGTTCCGGGTCCAATTATCAAAGGTAAAGTTACAGATCAGAGTGGTGTGCCTCTTCCGGGAGCTACAGTAATGGCTAAAGGAACAAAAATAGCGGTACTAACAGATTTTGATGGTAACTTTTCTATAGATATGCCGGCAAATAGTACGGCATTGGTAATTTCTTATGTTGGTATGGAAACTAAAGAAATTGGAATAGAAAATACTAATCCTACAGTAGTTCTGAATGAATCAGGACAGAGCTTAAAAGAAGTAATCGTAACTACAGGTTACGAAAAAACATCAAAAAGAACTTTTACAGGAGCAATCAGTAAAATTTCCGGAACAGAATTAAAAGTGGATGGAGTTGTTGATATCAGCAGGATGATTGAAGGTAAAGCAGCCGGAGTTACTGTTCAGAATGTTACAGGTACATTTGGTACTGCACCTAAAATTACAGTACGTGGATCTTCTTCAATTTTTGGGGATACAAAACCATTATGGGTTATTGATGGTGTTGTACAGGAAGATATTATTAATATTTCTTTTGCGGATTTAGCTTCAGGAAATTCTGAAACTTTATTAAGTTCTTCAGTTGCAGGATTAAATTCAAATGATATCCAAAGTATTGAAATTCTTAAAGATGCATCGGCTACTTCAATCTATGGTTCAAGATCATTAAATGGAGTTGTGGTTGTAACAACCAAACAAGGACGCAGGGATTCTCCATTAAAAGTGAGTTATTCTGTTGAAAATACCGTAAGAACAGTTCCTAGTTATACACAATATGATATTTTAAATTCTCAGGAATCTATGAGTATTTTAAAAGAAATGGAGCAAAAAGGATTTCTTGATATGCCATCAACTCTTCAGGGACGATATGGTGGGGTTTACAATCTTCTTTCCAGACAAATTAATCTTTATAATACATCCGGCGGACAATTTGGAGTTAAAAATGAACAGCCGTATCAAAATGAATTTCTGAAAAAATACGAACTGGCAAATACAGACTGGTTCAAAGTTTTATTTAGACCTTCAATGACACAAAACCACTCTTTGAGTTTTTCAGGTGGTGGAAAAAACAATACTTTCTATGCTTCTTTAGGGTATTATACAGATCCGGGATGGACTATTGCTGACAGCGTTAAACAACTATCATCCAACATAAAAGGGACTTTTTATGTAAATGATAAATTGAATATTACGCTATCTACTTTAGCTTCTGTTCGTGATCAGAATGCGCCTGGAAGTTATGAAAGCCAACAGGATGTTGTGTTTGGTAACGTAACAAGGGATTTCGATATTAACCCGTTTAATTATGTTTTAAGTACCAGCAGAACATTAAGACCTTACGATGAGGCAGGTAACAAGGAATATTACAGAAACAACTGGGCTCCAATGAATATCATAAATGAATTGGAAAACAATGTTTTAGAAATTAAAGTAAAAGATATCCGTTTTCAATTGGATTTAGATTATAAAATCAACAATCATTTAAGTTATAATCTTACAGGTTCTGCACGTTATGCCAACACGAGCAGAGAACATAAAATCTACGAAAATTCTAATGTTGTAGAAGCTTATAAAGCCGGTACGGAATATGGAGCGGACGGAGCCAATACTATTGTTAGAAATGCAAATATATTTTTATACAAAGATCCGGACGATTTAACGGCGCAGCCAATTTCAGTTTTGCCGAATGGGGGATTTTTAAGAAAATTCACAAATGATTTAACTTCTTACAATATCAGAAACAGTGTAACGTATAGAAACACGTTCAATGAGAAGCATGAATTAGAAGGTTTTTTTGGTACTGAATTAAGGTCTTTAGACAGAAACAGCGACAATTTTACTGCTGCCGGAATTCAATATGACAGAGGACTTACAGCTTTTACAGATCCAAAAATTATTGAAAAAATAATCAATGAAGGGAGTTCTTATTATGGCTTTAATACAGAAAGAGAAAGAACAGTTGGTTTTTTCGGAAAAGTAGGGTATACCTATGATCGTCGTTATACCGGTTCGATTACAGGCCGTTACGATGGATCAAACAGACAAGGAAACAGCGGTTCATCAAGATGGCTGCCAACTTACACGGTTAGTGGTAAATGGAATGTTACCGAAGAAAAATTCATGAAAGACATAGAATCTGTAAATAATTTAGCCTTGAGAGCTTCTTATGGACTTACGGCTACAGCAGGACCTGCAACAAATTCATTGGCGATTTACAAAAGTTTTATTACAGATCGTTTAGGAATCTCTGACAGAGAAACAGGAATTAATATTGATGAATTACAAAATGGTGATTTGACCTGGGAAAAACAATACGAAACAAACCTTGGTTTAGATTTAGGAATGTTTAATAACAGAGTACAGTTTACAACTGATGTTTACAGCCGTAAGGCATTTGATTTAGTTGATTATGTAGTGACTTCAGGAATTGGAGGACAAAAAATCAAACAAGGAAACAATGCCAATATGGAAACTAAAGGTATTGAGATTGGTTTTACAACTCAAAACATTGCAACCAGTAATTTTAAATGGTCTACAACACTTAATTTCTCTGTATATGATCAAAAAATTACAAAACTTGAAAATCAGCCTACAGCATTTGATTTAGTTGACGGAAATGGAGGAAATGCTATCGGACGTCCTAGAAATTCGATTTATTCTTACCAGTTTACAGGTTTGAATAATCAGGGATTACCAACTTTTATCATGCAGGATGGTGAAGATGATAAAGTAACAGGAGCTAATTTTCAGGATACTGAAAATGTGACTAAATACTTGAAATATGAAGGTTCAATAGAGCCAAATAAAGCAATTGGTTTAGCGAATACTTTCACTTACAAAAGATGGTCATTGTATGTATTCGTTGTGGGTTCAGGAGGAAATAAAGTTCGTTTAAATCCTGCTTTTAGCAGTCAGTATGATGATTTAACAGTATTTACTAAAGATTTCACCAACCGTTGGATAAATCCTGGTGACGAACAATATACGAATGTTCCTGTAATTGCCGACAAACGATTGATCACAAATTACGATGGAACAAATGCATTAGGACGTGCTTATAATACTTACAATTATTCTGATGTAAGAATTGCAGACGGTGATTTCGTGAGACTTAAAAATGTTTCGCTTAGCTGGGAATTCCCTAATGATTTCAAGAAAAAATTAGGAGTAAGTACTTTTACATTAAAAGGTTCAGCAGTTAATCCATGGCTGATTTATTCAGATAAGAGATTAAACGGACAAGATCCTGAATTCCGTAATACGGGTGGTGTTGCTTTTCCAATTACAACACAGTACAGTTTTTCTTTAAACCTTTCATTTTAATATAGTTGATTATGAAAAATATAAAATATATAAAAATCACCCTGGCGCTATTACTGCTCATTACGATCAGCAGCTGTGATGAATTTCTATCAGAAGTGCCTGACAACAGAACGCAAATAGATACTCCGGATAAAATATCGGAATTACTTGTAAATGCATATCCGGAAGCATCTTATATGGATTTAGCCGAAACGATGTCTGACAACGTAGCTGACGCCGGACTGAATAATTCAGATATTAAAAACGAGCAGAGTTATTATTGGGAAATGCACGATCAGACCAATGTTGATAGTGAAGGCAACTATTGGGATGCCTGTTATAAAGCAATTGCGCACGCCAATCAGGCTTTGGAATCAATTAAGCTACTTGGAAATCCTGCTACTTTAAATCCGCAAAAAGCAGAAGCATTGTTAGCCAGAGCTTATGCACATTTTATGTTGGTTACATTTTGGTCAAATCGTTATAATCCGGCTACAGCAGCCAAAGATTTAGGGGTGCCTTATGTAACAGAACCGGAAACAGAATTACTAAAAAATTATAAAAGAAATACGGTACAGGAAGTTTTTAATTTTATTCAGCAAGACTTAGAAGAAGGTTTAAAATATGTAACAAATGACTATAAAGAACCTAGATTTCATTTTAATAAAGAAGCTGCTAATGCATTTGCAAGTCGTTTTTATCTGATAAAAGGAGACTGGGACAGAGTACTTCAGGTTTCTGCGGGTTTAGGATCTAAGCCGGAAGGAAAACTTAAAGACTATGCAACATTATCAAGCCTGGCACCGGATGTTCAATTTATAGAATACGGAAAATCTTCTTATGCAGACAATTTACTGATCGCTTCTCCAAACACACTTATCGGAAGATCTGCCAGTGGAAGTAATTATTATCTTACTAATGCGAAACAATCGGAACTTTTTGGACCTCAGACCAGTTTTTATGGTAAGGCATGGCTTATTGATTTTTACAGCTACAACAGTAGTAGTACCTTGTTTACACCGAAGTTTGAAGAATATTTTAAGTACACAAACCTAACGGCTAATATTGGAATTCCATACGCTGGAATTGTACTTTTATCTAACGATGAGCTTTATTTGAATCGTATTGAAGCACTTGTCATGAAAAACAGGATTGCAGAAGCCAATACAGAATTAGAGTACTTTTTAGGAACAAGAACTTCTGGATACGACCCGGAAACAGACATACTCACTGAAGCAGATGTAGTGGCAAAATATCCTGTTATTGACGATGAGTTTACTCCATATTACAGCCTGACAGCACTACAGACTTCTTATATAAAAGCTATTGCTGAAGCAAGAAGAAGGGATTTTGTTCATGAAGGATTAAGATGGCTTGATGTAAAACGTTTTAATATTGTTGTAAGCCGCAATGATTTTGGTAACCCGGTTCAGACTTTGGTTAAAGACGATAAACGCAGAGCCTTACAAATACCGCTTAGTGCATCAAATTACGGAATAGAAAAAAATCCCCGATAATTTTAATTAAATTTTTAGATACTATGAAAATATTAAATAAATATAAAGCAATAATGGCAGTTGCAGGGGTGTTAACTTTTACAGCCTGTGCCCATGAAGATCAGCCAACTGAAAGTCAGTTAGATTATTCACAGCCTTCAAAAACAGTATTGGACAACTGGATTTCGACTAACTTTCTTAATCCTTATAATATTAGCGCACAATATAAATGGAATCAGAATAAAGTTGACAATAACAGATTTCTTTTTCCTCCATTAGTAGATAATGTGCAACCGGCATTAGAAGTTGTGAAACAAATCTGGATTGACAGCTATTCTGAAGTTGGCGGTGCTGATTTCGTAAAAATACTTGCCCCAAGAGAAATTGTATTGGTGGGAGGAGTAAACTCTAATTCTAATGGAACAAGAACCCTGGGGATTGCAGATTCAGGACAAAGAATTACACTTTTTGAAGTGGATTACCTGGATGTGACAAACCGTGCAAACGTTACGGAGTTTATTCATACCATTCAACACGAATACGTGCATATCCTGAATCAGAATAAACCTTTTGATGAACAGGCCTGGCAAAAAATAACTCCCGGAGATTATACAGGAACGTGGCATTTAGAACAACTTGAAACCTCCAGGAATCTGGGATTTGTAACGAATTATGCCAGAAATAATATCATTGAAGATTTTGCAGAAACGGCTTCAACAATACTAACAAGTTCAAAAGCAGAATATGCTGCAATTCTTGCCAGCATTGGTAATGCAAACGGTAGAGCAAAACTGAAACAGAAAGAAGCAATGGTAGTACAATATTATAAAGATGCTTTTAATATTGATTTCTATGCTTTAAGAGATGCTGCTGAAAGAAATACAACTGCTGTTGTTAGTCAATAAGTTCTTTAATGTACAATTTATAAAAGTAAAATTATGAAACCAAAAAACATATTGAAGTACTTAATAGTTGCCTTTCTGGCAGTATATTTATTAGGTGCTTGTACAAATAGTACAGAAGCGGAAAAAATATTTGATGAAACCCCGGCAGAGCGTTTAAGCGCACAAAAAACCGAACTAAACAATGCCTTACTTTCTTCTGAATTTGGATGGAAAGCTGTTTATTTTACAGATGACTCTCAATTAGGAGGTTTTACACATTTGTTTAAGTTCGGAACTAATGGAAAAGTACAAATGGCATCAGATTTTGATTCTAATACAAATTCTTTTGAAAGTGAATACGAAGTTGTGCTGGGAAGTACCGTTAGTGTATTATTCACAACATTCAACAGAATTCACCTTTTGTCAGATTCAGACAATTATCCAACTGCGGCATTGAGAGGTAAAGGATACCTGGGCGATTTTCAGTTTTTATATTATGGACAGGAAAATGGGGATATCCTTTTTAAAAGCAACAGGTTGGTTAAAGACATCCGTTTTGTAAAAGCAACAGCTCAGGACTGGATAGATTTATCTAAAAATCTGGTAACAGAAGAAAATTTAGTTGGTGGGGGAGACAGACCGTTATTCAGATTACTTGAGATCAATGATGGGAGCAAAATCAAGAAGTACAGTTTCGGATATAATCCGGCAAGCCGCTATTCGTCTTCACCATCTATAGAAAATGGTTCTTCAGAAGTTATTAGTATGGGAGTAGGATATACACCAACTGGTATTGTGGTAAGTCCGGCCCTGAAAGTTGGAACTCAAAGTTTAACAAATTTTGTATACAATGATGCCGATGCTACTTTTACAGCAACAGGGACAGGGGGAGTGACCGCAGTAATTAAATACAGCAACACACCTTTAGTCTTAACAGATGATTACAAGTTAATATTACCAGGGACCGGAAGTAAGGTATACGGTTATATTTATAATCTGACGAAATTTGAAGCTGCAAACTCTTCCTTGTTTTTATCTTTATTAAATGATTCAGAGGAAGCTGCAGGCGCAATGCTTACAAGGGTGCAGCTTTGGTTTAATAATGCTGATGGAAGTAATTATATTGAGTACAGATTTGGAGATGCTAATGGCGCAACCATAGCCAGAAGATACCATTACTTTACTTTGACTGCAGACGCCGTAAACAAAACAGTTACATTTACTCCCGGCGTTTGGAAATCAAGTACTGCAGCTGCAGCACCGGTAATCGCGACTCCGTCTTTCTTAAAATCGCTTGATGATCAGTTTATGAGTCCTCAGGGTCTTTATTTTGCAAAGACACCGGTTTCAGGTTATACAGCTTATACTTTTACGAGTACAACAACTCCTTTTAGAATGGTTGCATACTCATTTCAATAACCAATGATTAGTAATCAATACCGATTATAATTAGATAATGAATTTTAATGAAACACCTGTAAAAACGTTTTTACAGGTGTTTTTTTCTTTCGTTTACTTCCGCAGAGTTGAGGCGGACTATAAATTATACGATTGTTATTTTTTTAAAAAGGGAATTATCATATATTTGACAAGTCGTTCATAGCCCTGATAGAAATGGAAATCCTTTTGTGTTTTTTCTTTAAAAACAGAAAAGATTGAAGTGGATAGCAGGATTAGCTACAAATAAATATTAAATTTAATTTTGAATATGAAATTACTAGAAGGAAAAGTGGCCATCATTACGGGCGCTAGTCGTGGAATTGGAAAAGGAATTGCTGAAGTTTTTGCCAAACATGGTGCAAACGTAGCTTTCACATATAGTTCATCTGTAGCTTCTGCAGAGGCTTTAGAAGCTGAACTTAAAGGTTTGGGAGTTAAAGCTAAAGGATACCAGTCTAATGCGGCCGATTTTAATGAAGCGCAAACTTTTGTTGATGCTGTTCTGGCTGATTTTGGAACAGTAGATATTTTGATTAACAATGCTGGAATTACAAAAGATAATTTGTTGATGCGTATGTCTGAAGCAGATTTCGACCAGGTAATTGATGTGAACCTGAAGTCTGTTTTTAATATGACAAAAGCAATTCAGAAAACATTCCTGAAACAACGCGCGGGTTCCATTATAAATATCAGCTCAGTTGTAGGAGTATCAGGAAATGCGGGTCAGACTAACTATGCGGCTTCAAAAGCGGGTGCAATTGGTTTTACAAAATCTGTGGCACTTGAATTGGGTTCCCGTAATATTCGCTGCAATGCAATTGCTCCTGGATTTATTGAAACTGAAATGACTGCAAAATTAAGTGAAGATATCGTAAAAGGATGGAGAGAAGGTATTCCTTTGAAACGTGGCGGAACAACTGAAGATGTTGCAAATGCCTGTTTATTCCTTGCTTCAGATATGAGTGCCTATATTACTGGGCAGGTTTTGAATGTTTGCGGAGGAATGTTAACTTAGGAGATACTAAGGTTCTAAGTTGCAAAGATTCTAAGATTTTATTTTTAAGATCTTTGAGTTATTAAATCTTCCAATCATTAAATTACAAATATGACTACAAACACGATTCTATTATTATTACTTTCTTTAGTAATAGCTGGTGGTTTGTCGTATTTTCAATATTTTTTTAAAGCCAAAAGTAAATCCAATGTGATTGTGCTTTTGGCTTTTTTGCGTTTTTTAGCCATTTTTGCCCTATTGGTTTTGTTGATTAATCCAATTGTGACTAAAAATGCTTTGGAAATTACCAAAACTCCTTTGGCAATTGCAGTTGATAATTCAAGTTCGATTACAGCTTTAAAATCAGATAAGAAAGTGATTGAATTGTACCAGAACCTGATTTCAAATCCTGCACTTCAGGAGAAATTTGAAATTCAATCCTATCAATTTGACGCCGATTTGAAACCTTCCAAGGAATTTAATTTTAAAGGAAAACAGACCAATCTCGACGCTGTTGCCAGAAACTTAAAAAGCATCAATAGAAATACAATTTTTCCAACAGTCATTATTACTGATGGAAATCAGACTACAGGAAATGACTACGTGTATCGTTTTGATCCGGTAAATAAAGTTTACCCTTTAATTGTTGGTGATACAACCACTTTTTTTGATTTAAAAATCAATCAGTTAAACGTAAACAAATACGCTTTTCATAAAAATAAATTTCCCGTTGAAGTTTTTCTTCAATATGCCGGAGATAAAAATACAACAGCAGATTTTTCGATTGTTCAGGGAAATTCAGTTGTAGCCAAAGAGAAAGTTTCTTTTTCATCTTCTAAAAAAACAGCCACTTTAAATTTGCTTTTACCGGCTGATAAAGTAGGCTTACAGGTTTTTAAGGCAAGTATCACTTCTAATGCAAAAGAAAAAAACAGCTATAATAACATCAAGAATTTTGCCGTTGAAGTAATCGATCAGAAATCAACAATTGCAATAGTTTCATCTATAAATCATCCGGATATCGCTGCATTAAAACGTTCAATTGAATCTAATGCACAGCGTAAAGTAATATTGGTTAAACCAAATGAAATCAATTTATTACAAGATGTTTCCGTTTTGGTTTTATACCAGCCGACAACTGCTTTTAAAGCGATATTTGATAATAATAAACTGGCAGGGACAAACACCTTTATAATTACCGGAAACAATACAGATTTTAATTTCCTGAACCAGCAGCAGAAGAATTTAGTCTTTAAAATGAGTGCTCAGAAAGAAGATTATTTAAACGAGTTTCAATCGCAATTTAATTTGTTTGCAATTGATAATATCGGTTTTGAAAATTTTCCGCCATTAGAGAATTTATTCGGGACAATCACAACTACCGGAAATGTATCTGTTTTGCTTTCTTCGAAAATTAGAAATGTACCTACAAATGCCCCTTTATTGGCTTTTGCTGAAAATCAGGGTAAACGTACCACTTATCTTTTAGGGGAAAATAGCTGGAAATGGCGTTTGCAAAGTCATATTGATAATCAGTCATTTGACAAGTATGATGTTTTTATAGATAAAATAATTCAATATCTGGCTTCATCAACTTCAAGAAAATCATTGGTTGTAACGCATGAAAGTTTTTATAATTCAGGAGAAGCAATTGTCATCAATGCACAATATTTCAATAAAAACTATGAATTCGACGAGAAAGCCAGGCTTACTATAAGTGTCACCAATTCAGTAACCAAGCAAACGAAAAACTACGATTTACTAAAAGGAAACAATTCTTTTTCTGTAAATTTGGACGGCTTGTCTGCAGGAAAGTATAATTTCTCCGTAAAAGAATTAAACACAAACACAAGTTATTCCGGTCATTTTGAGATTTTGGATTTTGATATTGAAAAGCAATTTGTAAATCCTGATGTTCTGAAATTAAAGCAATTGGCATTGCAAACCAATGGAAAAGCCTTTTTTCAGGATCAGACAGCAGATTTGATAAAAACACTTTTAGAAAATGCAGCATACAAATCAATCGAGAAAAATATCTCTACAAAAACACCTTTGATTGATTGGGTTTGGTTACTGATTTTAATAGTTGCTTTATTGACAACGGAATGGTTCGTTAGAAAATATAACGGATTATTATAGGAAGGTTCAGAGTTTTATAGTGGCAAAGGTTCATAGTTTTAAACTGTGACATAAACTGAAACTTGAAACCTGAAACAAAAAAACTAACACAATTTTCGAATGGACTTCAGGCTAAAAGTATTTTACACCGTTGCAGTAAGGCTCAATTTTACGAAAGCCGCAACTGAATTGTATATTACGCAGCCCGCTGTTTCCAAGCACATTCAGGAATTAGAAGAAACTTATAAAACGAAGCTTTTTGAGCGAAATGGCTCCAAAATTGCCTTAACTCCCGCCGGAGAAATTCTGCTGAAACATACCAAAAATATATTCGAAGTTTACCGTAAAATAGATTTCGACATGAGTACGTTTGTCAGTAAACGTCAGGGGCTTTTGCGTTTAGGATCCAGTACGACAATCTCACAATACATTATTTCCCCAGTTCTGGCCCGTTTTCATCAGAAGCAGCAGCAAGTAAAAATCAATTTATTAAACGGAAACACCGAACAAATTGAAAATGCTTTAATCAATAAAGAAATCGAAATCGGAATTGTAGAAGGACAGTCTAAAAATCAGTCTATCAGATATATTCCGTTTTTAAAAGACGAATTGGTTTTGGTTTGCAACAGTAAAAATCCTTTTATTCAGCAAAATGAAATTTCATTAAACGATTTAAAAGCAATGAAATTCATAACCCGAGAGCGTGGTTCAGGAACACTTGAAGTTATTGAATATGTTTTAAAACAGGTGAATGTAAAAATTACCGATTTGCAAATCGAAATGCAATTGGGAAGTACGGAAAGTATAAAGTCGTATTTGTTAAATTCAGACTGTTTTGCTTTTATGTCTATACATGCAGTTGGTAAGGAGTTGAAAAATAATGAATTGATTGTTTTAGATGTTCAAAATCTGACGATTGAAAGGTATTTTTACATTATTACATTACTGGGTAAATCAGATACTCTATCTGAACTGTTTATCGAAAATATGTCAGCTTGCTATAATCTGAAGTTATAGTCGATTGTAATTTACGATTGGCGATTTCAATATAAACGACAGATCTTTGCAGGGTAATTATTCAATACCTTATTTTGAAAACGCAAGAACATTCAGTATCTCATTTAATAGAAGTCAATATTTATTTTCAACAGGCAATTTTTGCCCTGGTTGTGATTTTATGTTTGTTTTCAATTATTTCCCCACCAGTTGCTTTGCTATTAGGAGTTTTTATTGTGAATGTTTTCGGAAATCCGTTTTTAGCGTTTAATCATAAAGCCATCACTTTTTTATTGCAGTTTTCTGTAGTAGGTTTGGGTTTTGGAATGAATGCAGCAAGCGCAGTTTCAGCGGGTAAAGAAGGTTTTCTACTGACGATATGCTCGATTTTCAGTACCTTAATTTTTGGAACTCTTTTAGGAAAGTGGTTTCAAACCGATAAAAAAACATCTCATTTAATTTCTTGCGGAACAGCAATTTGTGGAGGAAGTGCAATCGCAGCAATTTCTCCGGTAATCAAATCCAATGAAAATCAGACCTCAATTGCTTTAGGAGTAATCTTTATATTAAATTCAATTGCCTTATTTGTATTTCCGTTTATTGGTCATCAACTCGATTTATCTCAAAAAGAATTTGGATTATGGTGCGCAATCGCCATTCACGATACAAGTTCTGTGGTCGGAGCAGCCAATAAATATGGTGCGGAAGCTTTGCAAATTGCCACAACAGTAAAACTGGCCAGAGCATTGTGGATTATTCCAATTTCAATTTTTACGGCTGTTTTATTCAAAAATAAAAAAAGCAAAATCAAAATTCCTTACTTCATCGGACTGTTTATTTTGGCAATGCTTTTGAATACTTATATTCCCGCAACAGCTATTATTGCTCCGTCTGTTGTTAGTATTGCTAAAATTGGTCTGACAATAACTTTGTTTCTGATCGGTGCAACTTTAAATATAAACACTTTAAAATCAGTAGGAGTGAAGCCTTTGTTACAGGGAGTTTTCCTTTGGATATTTATTGCAGGATTAGGTCTGCTATCCATACTTTACCTGGGATAAGATTTATTATTTTATATTTGAAAATTTTACAACCGGTTTACCAACAACATTATATTTCTTTCCTTTAAATGAAAATCGTTGTTCAATAACAAAATTAAACTGCTTTTTTGTTTTCATCATTTCACTGATTTCTTTCGGGCCTTCTGCATCATATTCCTCGTCGTTTTTATTTGGCTTTTTATAAGTACCTGTTGTTGTTACAAGTAAATCGCGAAAAAACTTTTTATTACTATCAGCAATGACTTTATAAGAACCTGACCATTGTAGGTTTTGAGTATTGGTAAGTTGATAGTCAGGTACTTCCAATATCGGCTGATATTTACCTTCAAAACCTGCAATAAGATAAAGATATCCAGAGTATGGCCCACCCGCACCACCGTTGGAATGAACTAATGTCAAGGCATACTGATCTTCCCCAATGTTTACCAGTTTTGGAGTAGGGGCCTGAGCAAATGAACCAAATGCGGCAATGGCTGGCTGAAAAGATTTCATTTCCCAGCTGTTTCCATTTTTTGCAAACTTTGCGATACCCATCAAACCTCCAGTAAACCGGCTGGTTTGTAAACCATCTTCATCATAAACAGAGTGATTAAAAATCATTAATTTAAACTGATTTCCTTTTGAATCTGAATAATCAATATTTTCGTTCAGCCTTGTAGCGACACCATTTGTATAGGGAAATAACTGATCTCCTTCTTCACCATTAACATCCGTGTAGGCTACAGGTTTGCAGGTTTTACATTTCCAGCTGACAAAAATATTGCGATCTGATAATTTATATAATTTCCCGGGAAATAATTTCTGCATCGTTTTTACAGCATCCGGTTGGCCTGTTATTGATAAAACCCTTTTTGTATTTAATATGGTATCACTAACATTTTTTAATTCAACGATCGTTTCCTGGGCAGAGCACACTGAAAAGAATAAAAGAGAAAAAACGAAGTATTTAATTG
>JBDTNT010000347.1:0-6509 GCA_039933615.1 Flavobacterium sp.
TTAAAGTTAAGTCTGAATCGTAATATAAAATGTAAACACCTTTGTTTGCGTGTCCGCCATCTTCTTTTTTGTAGTATTGAAATTTATTGTCAACCTGTTCTGTTGTCATTAAATCTGCTGTTTCCTGATATGTTTTTCCCTGAACCAAACGCATCATGGTATCAAAAGTTACATCAAAACCACGGGTAGCGTAGGTATTTGGGTTCACTTTATTTTTCAATCTGTATTCTTTCTCAAAGATCAAAACACCGGCTTCATCACTATCACGGGTTACCGAAGGATACATTAATTTTAGCTTTACTAAATTTTCAAAACTAATTTCATCTGTATCCAGCGTGCTGTTTGGTTCTAAAATAACCAATTGCACCTGACATGTTTTTTGTGCATCAATCAAAGCTTTTATTGTTGTTTTAACCATTGCTGTATTACCGGTTTCCATCACCACATAATTCATTCGGTTAGGCAATAAAAGGCTTTTTAAGCTGGCCACATCTAAACCTCCCGTTTCCGATAAGGCTGCGAAAACTACACCTTTTTGGTTTTGTTTAATGTAATTAACCACTGACTCTTTTTTCTTGTCTACAACAGCAACAATGTTTCCGTTTTTAGCACGCATATAATCAAAAACTGCACTTTTCACTACATCATTTGTTGGTATGGACTGATATAAATTATCGATTGGGTTAGCTGTATCTTTTGACAATGGAGAGATCACGGGTATGTTGTACAAACGCAATGAATTGGCTGTACTTTCAGCATTACCCTGATAGAATGGGCCTATAACCGCATTTGCTCCCTGCAATTTATTTTGTGCTATCAAAGTGGAAACATTTGATGTACTTTTTGTTTCCTGTGAATCAAAAATTGCAACATCAATTGGTAATTTCAAGGCTCTCGCTGAATCAATTGCCATTAGGGCTCCTGAATAAAAATCAAGAGTCATATTCAGGAATTTATCGCTTTTAATTCGATTTGCTGTACTTGTTGTATCACTCTGCATTTTTGCCAGATTAAAAGGCAGCAGCAAAGCCAGTTTTTTACGTTCGTTCTGTCCTCTTACTTTAGAAAGCTCAATCACTTCAGGATCTGCAGAAACTGTTTCGGATTTTACTTTTTCAAGGATTCTGATACCTCCTGAACCTGAATTATCAACTGGTTTTTCGGTAGTTTTTTCAACTTGTTGTGGCTGTTGCTGGGCAATAATTGGAGCCGGTGCAAGGAATCCGGACGGAACTTTCAAAACCATTCCTTCTTTTACTCCTTCAGAAAGTGACGGATTTAATTCTGTTAATTCTGCCTGGGTTAACTGGAATGTTCTGGACAAACTGTACAAAGTTTCTTTTGGCTTGACCTGATAATCCATATAGGTAGTGCCTTTTTTTGAAGCTTCATCCGCTTTTTTAGTTTCAGCCGGCTTTGGAACATTTGCTGCTACAGCAGAATTTGTTTCTGTTTTTGGTGCAGTTCCTTTAATGGTAACTCTATAGCCTACAGGCAAATTTGAAACAATTTCAGGATTTCGTTTTTCTAAATCTTCAACAGTCGTTTTATACTCTTTTGCAATCGAATATTTTGTTTCTTTTGGTAAAACATCGTGGTAGACATACTTTTCCGGACCAGCTGTTTTAGCAGCTTTACCAGTCGCTGCACCAGCACTTTTTACCGCACCCCCTTTTGAAGGAATGGTAAGCATCTGACCAATTTGTAAACCATTGGTCACCAAAAATGGATTTGCAGCTTTTAGGGCTTCATCAGAAATACCATATTTTTTCTCTATTCCAAAAAGCGTTTCCTTTGGCTGTACTTCATGTGTACTTGTTTTTCCAGACGTACTTGTTTTTACCGCAGCGGTTTCTGTCTTCCCTGAAGCAGATTTACCACCTTTAATTGGAATCAATAAAACGGTATTGGGAACTATTCCAGTGCGTGCATCCGGATTTAACTGGTAAATATCATAAGGGGTTACCTTAAATTTCTGAGCGATCTGATTAATCGTTTCTCCGCTTGAAATAGTATACTTCACAACTTTTTCCTGTGAAAAAGCAGTACTGGTAACTAAAAAAACAAGAGATAATAATGTAAAATAATATTTCATAATAGGACTTAAACAATTTAATTTATTTCAAAAAACAAGTTACTAATTTTTGTTCAAAGCAAGATTCAGGCCACTTGTTATTTTTTCGACTATTATCTCAGATCAATTTCAACCTTAGCAATAATAATGTTCTTATATAACTCATCTTGTTCATTTTTCTTGCATTCATATAAAACTTCTTCCATGTTTTGGTATTTATCAGAGTAAACATAATACGAAAGGCTGTTTATATTAAAGAAAAAACTAGCGTTAAAATCACCCGAATCAATGAGTTTCATAATAAACTTATCTCTGGGTGCAGCATCGGTAAATATACCTAAAACTAAGTAATAGCCGTTTGAAACTTCTTTAAGATTATCATAAACTTCTATCTTAATATTCTTTTCATTTTTAAAAGGGCTCTCTTTCAATTCGTGTTTCATCTCTTCTAATGACACAGATTTTGAACTTTCATCCGAATCCGCTTTTTTGTTTTTAATAGCTTCGTCCTGGTATTTTTTAAGTTTCATCAAAGCTACTTTATCATCAAATTTTCTGGCTTCCATACTGTAATATGTAGCTTTACTGATGTGACGTTTGATCTCGATTGTTTTCTGCGTATCAAGCGAGTCAATTTTAGCAATCAACAACTGATTTTGTGCGTCGCCCTGCTCCTGTTCTATTTTGTAGCGTTTTATTTCGTCAAGCGAAAGACGTTGCTGTAATGACGTAACATTTTTATTTTTTTCGCTTTCGCGGATTTTCTTCTTGTATTCCTGATTTTCCTCGACTGCGATTCGCTCAACCTTGTTCATCAAACCTGAATAAGCTTTTCGGTTTTCAGCTAATTCTTTCTTTAGCTGAGAAGATAAATCACTTGTTTTACTGATGCTTTCATACGATTGCTTTTCTAATCGTTTTGATTCATCAACATTCAGAACATCCATTCTTTTCAATTCAACCAAATCATTGTTCATTGTGCTAACCAGAGAATCTAATTTAGCCATTAAAATATCCTGAACATTTTTATTGGCTTCCAAAACCAATCGCAATTTTTCTACCGAATTTTCTTTGGAACCATTCATATTATTCAGGTTGACTTTCAGATCATTGATTTTTATAATCTTCTGATTCATTTCTTTCTGAACAACCAATCTGTCTTTTAAATCTTCCAATTCAACCGTTTTGGCTTTTGTTTTTTCAACAACAACCTGTTTTTCGGCTAAAGCCAGCATCAGTTCTTCGCCTTCATTTGCCGGTTTGATCTCTTTTGTATTGATGGCTAGTTTGTTACCAACAACCAATCCGTTTACAATTTCCGGGTTTTGGGACTCTAACTGATCTATGGTGATTCCGTATTTTTTGGCTATAGAAAATTTGGTTTCCTTAGGCTCAACCACATGGAAAACAGTTTCCTGATTAATCACACGGACTCTTCCGTCTAACGTTTTTCGTTTGTTTGGAATGGCAATAGTTTGTCCGATCTGTAAACCGCCCAGCAGTAAATCTTTGTTTAGGTTTTCTAAATCCTGAACCGAAACGTTATAGTGTCTGGCAATACTAAACAGGGATTCTTTCGCCACAACCAAATGGGTTGCTTTTGAAGAAGCTGTAATTTCTGTTTTTGAAAGATTTGCAGTGTTCTGCGGAATAATTAATTCCTGGCCAATCTGAAGTCCGTTGGCAAGAATTTCGTGATTTGCATTCTGAATCGCTTCAACAGATACATTGTATTGTTTCGATAATCCAAAAAGAGTTTCTTTTGCACCAACAATGTGGGTTGTCTGTTGGTTCTGATTTGTTTTTTCTGCAGTATGAACAGGTATCTTAATTACTTGACTGTCTTTGATTCCGTTTTGTGCTTCGGGGTTGAGTTTGTAAATTTCATCAACAGAAACCTTGTATTTTTGGGCAATAAAATAAGCAGTTTCTCCTTTTTGAATTTTGTGTTCAATAAATGAATCTTGCGCAATTATTTTGTTAAAAGACAAAATAAAGACAAGAGAAATCGTTAAAAGTTCTCTCATAAATAGTAGGTTATAAAAAATTAAGGCGTTACAAATGTAACGCCTTAATTTGAAAAATGGTACTATTCCCACTCAATTGTTGCAGGTGGTTTTGAACTTATGTCATAAACCACACGATTCACGCCTTTTACCTTGTTTATAATGTCGTTTGATACTTTCATTAAGAAATCATATGGTAAGTGAACCCAGTCAGCAGTCATACCGTCTGTAGATTCAACAGCTCTCAGCGCAACTACTTTTTCGTAAGTACGCTCATCGCCCATCACACCAACACTGTTTACAGGAAGCAGGATTGCTCCGGCCTGCCAAACTTTGTCGTATAATCCCCATGATCTTAATCCGTCAATAAAAACAGCATCAACATCCTGTAAAATCTGAACTTTCTCAGGAGTAATATCTCCTAAAATTCTGATTGATAATCCAGGGCCCGGGAAAGGATGTCTTCCTAATAATTCCGGATCTATTCCTAAAGTAGCCCCAACTCTTCTTACTTCATCTTTGAAAAGCATTCTAAGTGGCTCTACAATTTTTAATTTCATATAATCCGGCAATCCACCAACGTTATGGTGCGATTTAATCGTAGCCGATGGCCCTTTTACAGAAACCGACTCAATTACATCAGGGTAAATTGTTCCCTGCGCCAGCCATTTTACATCTTCAATAAGGTGTGATTCATCATCAAAAACTTCGATAAATACACGACCAATTGTTTTACGTTTGGTTTCAGGATCACTGATTCCGGCTAATTCACCCAGAAAACGATCTCCTGCATCTACTCCTTTTACGTTCAATCCCATTCCTTTGTACTGATCTAATACATTTTGGAATTCGTTTTTACGAAGTAAACCATTATTTACGAAAATACAGTATAAGTTTTTACCGATCGCCTGATGTAATAAAACTGCGGCTACAGTAGAATCTACTCCACCGGACAATCCTAAGACTACTTTATCGTTTCCTAATTTCTCTTTTAATTCTCCAACCATTTCTTCCACGAAAGCACCCGGTGTGAAGTTTTGAGGAACTTCGGCAATGTTTACTAAAAAGTTCTCCAGCATTTTTGATCCATCTGTAGAATGGAAAACTTCCGGATGATACTGAATAGCATAAGTAGTTTCGCCTTCAATTTTGTAAGCGGCGTATTCCACATCATGTGTACTTGCTAATTTTACAGCATTTGTTGGTAAAGCTTTAATACTATCACTGTGGCTCATCCAAACCTGGCTGTTTTCTGAAACTCCATTAAAGAAAACTTCATCCTCCTTAATATAAGATAAATTAGCCCTGCCGTATTCTCTGGTGTTGGAAGCAGCTACTTCTCCACCACTAAAGTGTGCTAAATATTGTGCTCCGTAACAAACTGCCAACATTGGAAGCTTGCCCCTAATTTGCGACAAATCAGGATGTGGTGCATCTTCTGCTCTAACAGAAAATGGACTTCCTCCTAATATTACGGCTTTATAAGGTGATAAATCACTAGGAAAGTGATTGTAAGGGAAAATTTCGCAGAATATATTTAATTCGCGAACTCTACGCGCAATAAGCTGAGTATATTGCGATCCGAAATCTAAAATAAGTACGTTGTGTTGCATGCGCAAAGGTATAGTTATTTGTAATTTATTGATTTATAGATATATAAAACTAGCATTTGTAAAAGTGGGATAAAAAGTGGGAACTTTTATTATGTCATTTTTATATTTTAAATGTCGCAAAGGTACTAAAAAAGAACAGAAGAGACATTAAAGTCAGTCGTTTTAAAATATTAAAAATCATAGTTTAATAGTGTATATACAAGTATATACATTAAATCATACGTCCTACTCTATAAAAAATCCATACTTCAAAAAAACCTTTCCAAATCTTAATATATAATATATGAATTGAAACGATTTGTTTTAATTCAACTAAAAAAAATTATATTATGAATAAGAAACACATACACACCAATTTTATTAAGTTCATTTTGGAGAAATACAATAAAGAAATTCAAGAACTTCCAGAAGAAGAAACAATAGAACCAAAGAAAAAGATAAAAGAAATTGATGAATTTGATGAAATTGTAAATAATGATGAAGAAGTTCAAGGTGAAGAAGAAACACAAGACGACGACGAAAATGTAGATGAACTTTTAAAGGAATACAAGGCTTTAGAAAAAAAATATTGGAGAAAGAGAAATGATACAATTCTTAAAAGACGATAAAATTCTATATGATATAGAAACAATGAAACAGATTTTAAATGTCCCTCGTTCAAAAATTCAAAGGCAATTAAAAAGGCAAAAAGCTGAAATCATAAAGTATAAAAATTTGTTTTTGTATTCGGAGACAAGCTTGTTTGAATTAATGGAAATCATTATCTGCAAATTCTGGCAAAAGTGAGCATGCCATTCCGGTAAAAGAGATCAGTTG
>JBDTNT010000348.1:0-6908 GCA_039933615.1 Flavobacterium sp.
ACCATGCTGCCCAAAAATCTACCATTACTGGTTTATCTGATTTCAAAACTACTTCGTCAAAAGTAGCGTCTGTTATTGCTAATGCCATAATAATTTTATTTAAGTTTATCCCTTTGAGTGCTCTCCGGGAACATTTTTTAATTAGTTCTTTAAACTGGGTACAAATTTAGAAATTTTAAATCAATGAATCGTTATATCTAAATTAGTTTTAATTATAAAACTATTATCATAAATTATATTAATAAACCGCTGGCAATTCTATTTTTAAAATGTAACGTGTATAATTTAGAACGCTGATAACACCCATTTGCTACCGCAAAAACGCGGATTCATACGAATTTTAAATTACAGAATCTAAAAAAATCCGCTTTTGTCCGCGTCTTGGTGATAACGAATCGGTCAAATCCGCGTCAAAATATATTATTTTTTAAATACATTCAACGGATTATATTAATACTGAAATTCTTGTTTGTAAGCTTAATCCTATCACGGCTATGCAGGCATGTTTTTAAGGATTACATTTCTTTTTACTGTATCTTTAATAATCCGGAAAATTCCTTCAGATGAAAGCAGCTTTACTTCAGATTAAAAACTTTTTACAATCCTCAGGTTTTAAGAAATACGCCAGGCGCTTTGGCTACTTCGTTGCAGGATGTATTGTACTTGTACTTATTCTGGCCGGAAGCCTGTCTTTTTATTTCAACCGGAACAAGCCTGAAATCATTGCTAAAATCAACACCACAATAAACGAAAACATCAACGGACAGTTTCATGTGGGCGATTTTCAGTATAAATTCCTGACCGGTTTCCCGAACTTCACGCTGGCTTTAAAAGAGGTCGAACTCAAAGACAACCAATGGAAAACGCATCAGCACACTTTACTAAAAGCCAAAGAAATCGAAGCGCGTCTGAACATCTGGAGCTTGCTGCAAAACGAAATCAACATTCATAAAATCCTCATTAACGATGCGGATATTTATGTCTACAAAGCCGAAAACGGTTATTCGAATGCCGATATCTTTAAACCCAAAAAGAAAAAATCACCCGCAGATAAATCCAATACCGGAACGACCATCGATCAGGTTGACCTCAACGATGTACATTTTATTCTGGACAACCGGCTGGGACATAAACTGTTTGATTTTGATGTTTCCAGCCTAAAAACAAAAGTAGACTACGACGGAAATGACTGGCAAACCGATGTTTTTCTGGACACTCAGATCAAAAGTCTGGCTTTTAATACCAAACATGGCAGTTTTGCCAAAGACAAACAACTCAGAGGAACTTTTAATGTTGCGTACTCTTCCGAAAAAGAAAAAATAAATGTCGTAACCCGAAATCTAAAAATCGGAACAGATTCTTTTGATATCATCGCTTTTTTTAATCTCGCCAAAGGCAATGCCTTGTTCGGCATCAATATCGGGACTACAATTTTATGGCAAAATGCTTCGAATGTCTTATCTGCCAACATCAGTTCGAAGCTAAACCGATTCGATTTGCGCCAACCGATTGACGTGAATTGCGACATTAAAGGCGATTTTAATGCCGAGGGCGATCCCAGAATTGTCGTTCAGGCGATCGTAAAAAACAACGAACTGAGTATTCCCGACGGAGTAATCAAAAACTGTAATTTTAAAGGCATTTTTACCAACAATTTTAAGCCAAAGGAAGGTTTCAACGATGCCAATTCGGCGATTATCCTGACCCGATTTGTGGGTGAATATGAAAATATTCCGCTTACGATTCCGCAATTGTCGATTAACAATCTCGAAAAACCTGTGGCTACCGGAAACGTAAGCTCTGATTTTGATATCGAAAGACTCAACGAAATCAGCAATGACAAATGGATTCAGTTTACAGACGGTCACGCCAAAGCCAACCTTAAATTTCAGTTTGACATTGTCGGTTTGTACATTACCAAACCGCGTTTCCTGGGCAAAATAGATGTTGATGATGCGTCCTTTCATTATATCCCGAAGAATGTTCGTGCCATAAAAACCAATATACATCTCGATTTTACAGAGAAAGCTTTACTGATCAAACAAATTGCTTATAAACATAATAAGAATACGATTTTTATAGAAGGAAAAATTGACAATTTCCTGAACCTCTATTATGATGCTCCCGAAAGAATGGTTGTCAACTGGAAAATCTATTGTCCCAATATCGACCTTAAACAATTTCTGGGCGTTTTGGCTACTTCCAAAAAAACAAAAGCCGTTGCAAAAGCAGGCAAAAGAACCACCATCTCTAACCACCTAAGAACCGTAATCGATAAATGTTCGGTAGTAATCGACATCAAAGCCGACAAAATCAATTACAACAAACTAACGGCGACTAACACTACGGCAACGGTTCAGATGATCGATTCCCGACTGGTAATCAAAAACGGTTCGCTGCAAACGTCCGGCGGAAGCATCACCTTTAACAGCCAAGTACAGCCCAGCGGAAAAAACTTCGCCTTTAGCGCTGACGCGCAGGTCAACCGGGTAGATATTGCGAGTTTTTTACACTCGTTCAACAACTTTGGCGTTACGTCTTTCAATCCCAACAACATCAAAGGAAAATTGAGCAGTCAGGCCAACGTAACGGGTTTTATAAACGGCAATGGCTCCCTGATCACCAATTCGATGCACGGAAACCTGACGTTCAACGTCAAACAGGGCGCTTTGCTGGACTTCGAGCCTATTGTAAAAATCGGAAAGTTTGCTTTTCCGTTTCGCGATGTCAGGAATATAACATTTAGCGACTTATCGGGCATTCTTAAATTGCGCGGAGAGCAAATCGATGTGAATGATTTCATCATTAGTTCGAGCGTTCTCAACCTCGATGCCGAAGGTATTTATTCCTTTGGCCGTGGCACCAATCTCGCCCTCACCATCCCACTCCGAAACTCCAAAAACGACATCAATCTCGCCACCCAAGCCGAACGCGATGCGGTTCGCGAACGTGGTCTTGTCCTGCATTTAACAGCCGTTGATGATGAAGGAAAAATGAAAATTAAGTGGGGAAAGAAGGGGAAGTAACATTACTGTTTAAAAACTTTTGCCAACGAATCTCTAGAGCACTTAGACTTGGCTTTTTAGCTTCAACAATCAATAATTTATCTTGCAAAATTTCATACCCATCTTTTTTAATAGCTTCACTTAAATGTATTTTTAATTCCTTTGGTTCAATTCCTATTAAATCCAAATCAAAAAGAGTATGAATATCTGCTCTAAGCAATAAACCATTGGTAGCATGATTATCTTTTTCTCCCTTATGAGGATTAATATGAGCTGCCTCAAGAATATCCAATATCTCGCAACCTGTAATTACACATTTATCACCATACATCTCTCTTACAGCCTCTCTGAATTTTTTTTGTCCTCTTCTCTGGCGGATAGATTGATATACTTTTGGTCTTTCATCCTCTTCAGATGGAACATAATCGTCAGATAAGATTTCACCTAGATAATTATTAGAATCTTCTGGTCCTGGATAACTCAATTCTTTTTGTAAATCCTTTAATTCATCGTTAAAATAATTTATAAAAAAAGATTTAGATAAACTTTGCATCGACATATTTCCATTGTAATTTTTATGAAAATAAGGTCTCAAAAGTTTTAGAGGAACTTCAACCTGAGGTAATATAAAAGTATTACTATAAAATGCCTCATATCGTATCACCTCAATAGTTTCAGAAGATGGCACATCAAACTCATGTCCTTTTGTACATTTAAATTTTGGAAGTTTTGTTATTCTTTCTGAATAACTTGTATTATCACACTCAGGACATCTTCTTCTTTCCTTAGTCGAGTTATACAATATGATTCTAGAAATTTTAGCCAAGCCTAAAACTTTCTTTTTATTTACAATTGCTACAACGTCCCCAGTTTTAATTTGTTTATGATTTGGCACAAAATTATCGTAAACATATTTATTTTTAAATTCATCGTCGTAACCATCATTGCTTTTATAGGATTGTTCTTCATCTGAAACTGATTTTAAAACCCAATATGATGTGGTATTTATTGAATTGGTCATTTTTTATAGTTTTGAGTAAAAGTAAGTTTTATATTGTTATATGTTAACAATCTTTATAAAATAGGAGCAAAATAAACCTTGCTCAGCAAAAACAATTTAAGAATCTCTCCTACTATTAAATCAGACGTTTCATTACTTACAAATTATGTCAAAAATCACCCACTAATACCATTTCAAACGCATCATTTGGAGTGTATGGACGTATAATTATACGCTCTATCATGTATGAATGACGTTCAGGGCGCCATCGGTCAGGTCCCGAACGTATAATTTGGCGTATAGGGACGTGTATTTATACGTCCATATACATCATTAATGACGTTTCGAGCGCCAAATTATACGTTCGGAACGTGAAAATATACGTCCCTATACGCCAATCGACCACGATAGAACGTCATCGATGCAGGTCCGAACGTCATCGATGGGCGACAGCACCTCAACGATACATGTGCGGACGTCGATTACGGGGTTTGGAAGGTGAGATTGTACGTATGGTGAGCCAATCTCGCATGAGAAGACGTGACCGATGAGGTTCGAGAGGTGAAATTGTACGTCACACTACGCCAATCGTGGATGATGGAACGTGATCTGAGGCGTTCGGGTACTTATTTGTGGGTGATAGAACGCCAACGGTGCAGTTTTTAGGTCCGGAAACTTCGCCGGATTGCTCTTGCCACACAATAAAAAAGCCACTTTGCAGTGGCCTTTCATTTTTAATCATTCAACGTCCAGATAAGGGTCCAGAATTTCGGCTAATTTATTCATCCAGTAAAAACTATCGTCGAGGTCCATTTTGTCCGACTGCAGGGGTTCCTGTTCCCGCATTGCGTTTAAGGCCAACAGATAATTTACCTGGCGAATTGTTTTAGCCATACTTTTTGAGTCAATTGAATTGTTGAAAAATTCGGTTAATCTCAATTCTGTTTCTTTTGAAAGGTTGTTTGTACTCATAATCTTGAAGTTTAGGAAATATAAAACCCACATAGGTTAGCTGTCCTACGCCTTCAAGAGCGTTACGGTTGTTTCCAATACCGCCAGCATACCACGTGGGCAGAAATTTTTTTGAATTCATAGTCTTGAAGTTTAGGACTGCAAACATACAAAAAGCAAAAAATATATAAGTATTTTCCTAAATTTTAACTTTCTGCTTCTTGTAGCCCTACTTACAGATATTCCTAATACCGCTGAAAATCAATCAGCGAAAAGCTATTCGAAAAGCTAAAAACAAGACCCATTTTTTCGAATATAAATTAGATCGCTACAGTTATCAATTGGTTTTCTACATTGTTATCTGTATGCTCTTCTTTTGCATAAAAGTAAGAATTTATGAAAAACATTATACTCTTTTTGATTGTATTTATATTAGGCGCTATTATGTGCAGCGCACAGGCCGGGATCGGGACTCGAATTCCCAACACCATAAACCAAAAACTTTTCCTCATTTTCTTAATGTTTTATTAACTCGTTCGGTTTTTAAATCTTAAAACAATAGCTTTGAGAATGAACATATAAATAATCTATACTATGAAAATTCAAATCAATACAGACAAGAACATTGAAGGACACGAAAGATTAGAAACCTATTTTTCTGGCGAATTAGAAAAAACATTAGCTCGTTTTGAAGAGAAAATTACCCGTATCGAAGTACATTTTGGGGATGAAAATGGAGATAAATTCAGTTTAAACGACAAAAAATGTGTTATTGAAGTCCGTACTGCAAAATTACAGCCGCTAACGGTTACAGAACATGCAGATACTATCGAAAAAGCTTTTCAGGGTGCTGCAGCCAAAATCAAGAAATCACTTACTACTACTTTCGAAAAAATGAAAGAGTATTAATTTACATATATCTCAAATAAAAAATGGCATTGTCTTTCCTGATAATGCCATTTTTTTTGTCTTGTCTTCTTTTATTTTTTATAAGCCAACCCGGCAAGAACGGTTATTAGAGAAAAAACAAAACCCGAATACAGTTTCATGTAGTCGGGTTTTTTATTGTTTAAAATTTATGATTTATGATTTTGGTAAGGGTGCACCAACGGCAATATCGCAACGATGTCCTGCTTGTCCGTGTGCCGGATTCATTCCTTCTGCCACTTTATTGTCAGTTCCTGTACTCAGCAATGCCGGAACTGCATTATTTGCAGGCGGTGGCGTTACTGTAAAACTTTGAGAACTGCTTCCGCTTTGTGAAGCACTGGAAGTCGCGACCTGCTGACTGGCTACCGGAGAATTCAGCGGTGCTCCTACCGGAATATCACATCTGTGACCCGGTTGTCCGTGCGATGGGTTCATTCCTTTGGCTACTTTCACAGGAGCTGAGGTCGTTGTCGTAACCACTTGTTTACCTGCATTTACCTGCATGGTTTGTGGGGACTGGGTTGTAGTTGTTGTAGTCTGCGTTTGTTGTGTCGGAGCAGAATTTAAAGGTGCGCCAACAGCAATATCACAACGGTGTCCCGGTTGTCCGTGTGCCGGATTTATTCCTCCGGTTGCATTCATAACCGTGTTTGGGTTTGCAGCTGGTGCCTGTGGTACCGCTGCCGTATTGACTTTGGTGGTGTCTTTCATTAATCCCAGTTTTACCAGTTCTGATGTTGGTGTGTTTTCCTGTGGTTCAAGTTCTTTTTTGCAAGACACAAAAACCAGAGAGGAAAGGACTATAGCGCTTATAAGTATTTTTGAATTCATAACTGTAGTATTTTTAGAGCACTCAAATATACTGGTTTTTGATTGATTATATAAATGGGGTATTGTTAAAAAAAATCACCATATAAGTGATGTAAGTTCATTTTACTGAATGTTTATTTAATTGAATCGCTAAGTTTTTTTGCTCACGCAGATTTTGAATCATTTTAATCCTTTAATCTGTAGCCTTCAAT